>JAIFLU010000028.1 GCA_020048915.1 Bacteroidota bacterium
AGCATCATAATCAATTGATTATGATGCTCTATTTCCTAATATGGGATCGTTCAATATTCCCTGATTTTTTCTTTAACATGACGATTTACATAAAAAAATATGCCGCCTCCATTGTAGAGAAAAACTCAGAATATACTAATTTGCAACCATATTCCTTTCACAAGATTAAATATGTGATCTTAAATCCATTTAACCAGGTTAAAATCTTGCTTGTGAGGCAAATCTTTATTTTTAGGAAAAATACGTATTCCAAAATCATAAGCACCCGTTTTTGTAGGCATTATATCAACTTTATACGTAGCAATTTTCCCTTCGAGAGAAACTAAGGCAAACTCTTGTGCATGTATAACATTAACCTGACTTTCGGGAGTTACCATTTCGGCTATTACAATTTCAACCCCAATATCAGCCGAAGATAGCTCATTTAAATCAAGAACAACTTCTCCATTATACGTCTTGCCCAACACAATTGGTTCTTTTGAAATATCCGGATATCTTACAGAAATAACCTCAATACTTTCCCATGCTCTGAAAACCTTTTTCTTCCATGAGGATAGTTCCTTGGCAATATCGAAATCATCGTTATTTATGCGACTGGAACGTTTATATAAATTGTTATAAAATTGATTCGTGTAATCCTGAAGCATGCGTGTAGTGGTAAAATTCGGTGCCACTTTAGCAATGCAATTCTTGATATATCTTACCCAACCGGTAGGAATATCATCATCATCGCGAAAATAAAACAAAGGCGCTATTTCATTTTCTAACAGGCTATATATAGTTTCTGCATCCAATTCGTCCTGAAAATCTGCATTATCATATGTTTTTTCTTCAGGTAATGCCCAACCGGCATCCGGGTAATATCCTTCGGCCCACCATCCATCGAGCACTGAAAAATGCAAAACTCCATTCATGACGGCCTTTTCGCCACTTGTACCTGAAGCCTCCAGAGGTCTAGTAGGAGTATTAAGCCAAACATCAACTCCCTGAACCAAATGCTTCGCTAAATCCATATCATAATTTTGCAGGAAAAGGATTTTACCTACAAATTCAGGCCTACGGGATATCTCAACAATCATTTTAATGAGATCGGCACCAGCCTTGTCGGCGGGGTGAGCCTTTCCTGCAAATAAAAATTGAATTGGCATTCCCGGGTTATTTACAATCCTGGCAAGCCTGTCGATATCTTTAAAGAGCAAATGAGCTCTTTTATAGGTAGCAAATCTTCGGGCAAAACCAATTGTGAGAGTAAACTTATTAAGCTTTTCAGCAATCTCAACTATATGTTTCGGATTTTCAAACCGTTTAATTGACGACGCCTTCATCCTTTCTTTAATGAACTCTATCAGCTTTTTACGTTGTCCATTTCTAAGTTTCCATATTTCCTTATCTGGTACGGAATAAATCTTTTCCCAGGTATCTTTTTGGATTTGTTCCGAAAGGAAATTTTTTCCAAAGTATTTTTCATAAAGTTGCTTCCATTCTTTAGAAGCCCAGGTAGGAAGGTGAACCCCATTTGTTACATATCCGATATGAATTTCATCGGGAGTATAGCCTGGCCAAAGATTACTGAATATCCCTTTGCTAACATGTCCGTGAAGCCGCGAAACACCATTTACTTCCTGTGAGAGGTTAGCCGCGAGATAACTCATTGAAAATCGCTCATGTGGATTGGTTGCATTTATTTTCCCCAGCCCCATAAATTGAGTCCAGTCTATTCTTAACCGTTCAGGATAATGCGACATGTACATGCGCATCAGATTTTCCTCAAAGGAGTCATGTCCAGCAGGAACAGGAGTATGCGTTGTAAATAATGTGGATGCCCTCACAATTTCAACAGCTTCGGGGAATGTAAGATTTTTATCGTTGATGTAGTAATGCAATCTTTCCAAACCTATAAACGCGGCATGTCCTTCATTGCAATGGAATAAATCGGCATCAATATTCAAAGCTCTCAAAGCTCTGATTCCTCCAACTCCCAATAAGAGCTCTTGTTTAAACCTGTTTTCTTCGTCACCTCCATAGAGATGATGAGTTATTGATCTGTCTTGTGGAGCATTTTCTTCAAAATCGGTATCTAAAAGAAATAAGTTGATGCGCCCCACTTCAACTTTCCAAATCCGGGCATATAAGGTTCGCCCGGGCAGAACAATGCTAATAGTTTTCCAGTTCCCATCGTCATCCCGTATAGGAATAGCCGGGGTTTTCGAAAAATGTTGAAGTTCGGAAACAACCAATTGATCACCATTAACTGAAATTACCTGCTTAAAATACCCATACCGATAAAGTATGCCAATACCAACCATATCGGCATTTGAATCGGATGCTTCTTTGAGGTAATCGCCAGCTAAAATACCAAGCCCCCCGGAATAAATTTTGAGAGAACTATGCAATCCGAATTCCATACTGAAATAAGCAATTTTTGGTGCTTTTCTTTCAGCTTTCTTCGCCATATAAGTTTTGAAGCGGCTATATAATTCGTTAAGTTTCTCCAAAAATTCCTTATCGGTCTCTAGCTTTAATAACCTATTGTAAGAAATCATCTCAAGAAAAACAATTGGGTTCTTATCGCTTTCCACCCAAACACTGGGGTCAATCGATTCAAACAGGTCTTCGGCATCGTTATTCCAGCACCACCAAAGGTTTTTAGAGATTTCCTCCAATGCAGCTAATCGTTCGGGTATAAATTTTTGAACTATTAACCGTTTCCACTTGGGGTAGGAAATAATTTGATATTTCTCAGCATGTGCCACTTGTTCGATAAGACTTTCCTTTTCAAAAACCTGACCAATTCTGGTCTCAACTTTAGAAAGTGCTATGTCGAAAGCTGAAAAGTAATACGAAATAAAATTCTTCCATAAAGCAATTTTCGATAATTTACCTGCATCTTCTCTAAGCTTCTCAAGCTGATCAAATCTCAATTTAGAAGCTATAAGAAGATTTTCAGAAATCGAACTTACCACATCGGCATCATTTTCGTCGTTTCGGTCAATTACACAAATAGAATCTTTTGGGAACCCCTCTTCATTTTGGACCCATAAACCAAAACCAGCTAATGTTGTTGTGATGGTAGGCACTTTGAAAGCGAGGCTCTCTAAAGGTGTATACCCCCAAGGTTCATAATAGGAAGGGAAAACTGTATAATCAAGACCTAGAAGTACTTGATAATATGGAAGGTTAAAAAGGCCATCTGCTCCATTTAGATAACATGGCACAAAAATAATTTTCACTTTTTGCTCTGGCGAATTTGTTAAACCAACACTATTAATTCGATTCATAATAGGGTCGTATTCAACATCGTGAAGATTATGTGACAATACCTTTCCTCCGCAATGACTAGATTCGTTGCCATGCAAAATATTTAGCAAATCCTTTCGTGGACCATAATGATTAGCCGGTATAAAAATAAAAGCCAATAAATCTTTCGATAAGGCTTTGTTGTTATTTAAAGCTCCAAGCGCGTCAATAAATAAATCAATTCCTTTATTTTTGAATTCATAACGACCACTAATTCCAACAATTAATGAATCTTTAGGAAGTTGGTGACCTACAATTATTGAAGATATTTCGAGCATTTTTTCTTTTGCAAATGCCCGCTGTTCAATATATAATTCTACCGAAGGTACAAAGGTATCTTCAAACCCGTTTGGAGTAACCAAATCAACAGGTCTTTCCAAAAACTGAGCGCATTCTTTCGCGGTAAGGTCGCTAACAGTAGTGAAGCTATCGGCATTATTTGCCGCTAATTTTTCAAGTGATTGTTTTGCAACAACATTAAATTCTGCCGCCTTAACATCCCCATTATATTGGTTTAATTTACTGTATAAAGGCTGTAAGTTTCCGGCAATTGACCTTCCGACAGCGGTAGCATGTGTAGTAAATATTGTCGCTATCTGGGGAATATTACTTTTTAGATAGAGTATCCCTGTTCCTGTCATCCACTCGTGAAACTGAGCTACTACTTTGTCACGGATGCTTAAGTGAAAACGGGTAAAACTTTCGATCACCTTTGCAGAAGCATATCCAAACAACGCAGGTTCAACGTAATCCCAACCTCCTGTCAAGGAATCGAGTTTATAGGTTTCCCAAAATTTCTTGAAAATACTATCTCTATGAGGAACAAAAGTCATGAAATCGACAATAATAACAATCGGATTTCCTTTGATATTCCATCGTCCAATACGGATTCCAAGACCTTCTTCGGCAGCTCTACCCCGCCACGATTTGAACAACTGATTATCTTCAATAAACTCGGGATTTGCATCTGTATCACGCCAAACATCAGGGCCAATTAAAATATAATTGTCTTTTAACTGCTCCACAAGTGTGAGTGCCTTTGTTGATATAACAGTATGAATTCCACCAACTTTGTTACATACTTCCCAGCTAGTTTCAAACAAGAAATCCGGTGTAATATTATTTTTATTCATGCCTACCCTCTTTAAATCCAACAATGTTTATTAATTATTAATAATTGATTTTCTATATAATGCTCAAAACTTCTTCTTTTGAATTTTTCGTATCCGGTTTATTGTTTGTCTTTTTTTCAACTTTTGGTTTTGTCACCGCTTTTGCTTTTTTAAGCTGAGATTTCGATAATTCGCCCTGGTATTTTGCTATTAGCTGATCTTTTTCATGCAGAATTTTCCGAAGTTCGTCCACATCGTTGTATTTCTTTAGATTTACAGCATCTTGAATCCTGATGGAGAAATCGCTTAATATATTCATATAATTGATAAACGCCTCATAGGGAGAACCAAACGGATTGGAATGAAGTGGGTTTGACCCTCCGGTAAAAAATTTGGTCGACATATAATAGAAATGATCACTATTCTGAAGATATTTCCAATCGATTTGAATTTTCTGATCAACACATTGATTTACCAATTCTCGCAAAGAATAAAGCTTATTAAAAGCTTCGGATTGCATATCGTTGCCCAGCCAGGCAGTTATATCCCTTTCTTCATCGGCCCAGGAAATTGGATATTCCATAGATACCGGAGCAATGGGCTGTTGATTTTTTATAATTTCAGATGGGGTGCTGAACGAATATCGATTGTCATGCAAAATTACTTGTGGTAAATGCTTTATAAAATTCAATATCCCAGTAGATGCATGTTGCCTGCCTCCCATTGCTTCAAAGTCAAAAAACAAATTAACATTTTCTTCTTTGGGGTCGAGCTGATCGAGCCAATATTTATATTTCTCAGCAGTTAAAGGGTATTCACTCCAGTTTTTATTAGAGAATTTGAATGCTATATCATCGCTAAGTTTAAAATTACGCAATAAGAGCTTAAGTCGAGGATTTGCTGCACTGCAATATAAAAAGTCAGGGCTTTTCCATCCAAGAATATGTTTAGCTCCTTCGGTTAACATTGCTTCAAAACCCATTTCGAGAACGTCGTTTCCAATTTGATCGGAATAGATTAACTCAGTATTTCTAAAAACTGTTGGCTCCTCATTAAAATATTTCTTAATTTTTTCCCGGTGAATTTTTACCTGTTTGGCAAATTCTTCTTTATTTGCCAAAGAAACCAATGAATGAGAATCTGTTTCGCCTAAAAATTCAACACATCCAGTTTTGGCAAGATCCTGAAAACTTTCTAATACTTCGGGAGCATATAATTCGAATTGGTCCAATGTTGTACCGGAAATTGATAATGCTATTTTAAACTTTCCTTTATTTTCAACAATAGCCTGCTTTAGGGCTTTGCTTGCCGGAAGGTAAGAAGTATCGGCCATTTTTCGCAATAACGATTCGTTGGTATAGTCGTTATAATAATAATGGTCGTTACCAATATCGAAAAACCTATACCGTTTTAAACGAAAAGGTTGATGAATCTGAAAATACATGCAAATGGTTTTCATCCTGTTCTCTTTTGATTATTCAACACTAGTTATATACCATATCATACACTTCTTTTACTTTAAGTGCAGAAGTTTCCCATTTAAGTCCTTCAACTTCAATTTTACCATGTTTTGTAAACATAGTATGCAGGGCAGGATAATTCAGAATTCCATAAATTGCATCGGCCATTGCATTGACATCCCAAAAATCTACTTTAATGGCATGGTTCAATATTTCGGCAACACCCGATTGGTTTGAAATTATAACGGGAACATTTGATTGCATGGCCTCCAGCGGAGAAATTCCAAATGGTTCCGAAATAGATGGCATAACGTAAACATCGCTCATATAAAACATACGAAAAACATCGTCGCCATTTAAAAAACCGGTAAAATGGAATTTATCCATAATTTTCAATTTTGCAGCGCGGGCAATCATCTTATTCATCATATCGCCACTTCCGGCCATCACAAACCGAACGTTATCCATACGTTTCAGAACCTTGTTGGCAACCTCAACAAAATATTCCGGTCCTTTTTGCATGGTAATCCTCCCAAGGAACGTTACTATTTTTTCATTGAAAGGTTTATCCGTAGTTAAATTCTCTTTAATAACTACCGGTTCAACCGCATTATAAACTGTTATAACTTTATTTGGGTCTATCTCATATTTCTCAATAACAATTCGGCGGGTAAGGTTGCTAACAGTAATAATTTTGTCGGCAAGCTGCATCCCTTGTTTTTCGATTTGAAAAACCTGAGGGTTAACATTTCCACCGCTGCGGTCAAAATCTGTCGCATGAACATGAATCACAAGGGGTTTGCCAGATACAAGTTTTGCTGCTATTCCGGCAGGATAGGTTAACCAGTCGTGCGCATGAATAATATCAAAATCCAATTCAGCCCCTAATACAGAGGCTACCAATGCATAATTAGAAATCTCCTGAAATAAATTTGCTCCGTATTTACCGGAAAACTCCAGTTTTCCGATATTCTCAGTTTCATAAGCATGAGTTACTTCCTGTTGTTTAATAAACATTTGCTTTTTATATTCTTCGGGATCTAAATATGGAATTAGTTTAACACCAACCTGTATTAAATTTAACTCACGCATAAAGCCTTCAATGGTGAAGTTTCGCTTAAGAACCGAAATATCATTAGCTCCGACTAAATGAACAGCGTCGTTTTCTTCATCGCCAAAGGCTTTAGGAACAACAAAAGTAACATCGAGATTGGGAATCTTCGAGAGTCCCTTTGTAAGCCCATAACAAGCTGTCCCAAGCCCGCCTGATATATGAGGAGGAAATTCCCATCCAAACATTAATACTTTCATAGGTTTCATGAATTATTCGATCATTTTAAACATTTGCAATAACGCGGCCACACTCCACGCCTGAGAAATAGTGCCTCTGGCCAGATGAGGCGGATCTCCGTTATACACTTCAGAAATTGTACCAATGCCGTGATTCATCATTTCTTCCTCAAATCCGTACAAAAGTTCCGTTACATGAGCAACTCCGCTATTTTTATGCAGCTTGAGGTAAGCCCGGCAATAGGGTTCCAATAACCAGGGCCAAACAGTTCCCTGGTGGTAAGCTATATCCCTCTGTTCCTGAGAGCCTTCGTAGGTTCCTTTATAATCGGGATGTTGAGGAGAAAGCGTCCTCAACCCTCTGGAAGTTAATAATTCGGAACCCACAATATCAACAATAGCTTTTTTCATCTCCTTTGTTAAAGGAGAATAATCCAGCGATGCTGCAATCACCATATTGGGACGTACAGCCCAATCTTTATTATCTCCGTTAACATAATCAGCCAAATACTGCTTATCGTCGCTCCAAAATTGCTCAAGAAACGATTTTGCAATTAAATCGGGCATTTGTTTCCAAGAACTAACAAATTTTTTATCGTTATTTTTAGAAGCAAGATCCAGAGCAAAACAAACAGCATTATACCACAGGGCATTTATTTCGACAGGGTAACCAATACGAGGGGTAATAGCCACACCACCATATAAGGCATCCATCCAGGTAAGCACTTTGCCGGGGTCGCCGGCAAAAACTAACCCATTTTCGTGCATCTGAATATTATACTTTTGTCCTTCTTTAAATCCTTTTAAAATCGATTTAATTGGCTTCTCGTATTTTGCCCATACCATTTCCGGATTTTTAGTATACTGGGCATATTGCTGCAGACTCCAAAAAAACCACAATGGTGCATCAACTGAGTTAAACGCGGGGTTTTTCTCATTCCCAATATTGGGGAATAAACCTCCATGCATCTGCTTTACCATTGAATCAACCACAGCTTCAAATGTTTCTGTATCGTCAATTGCAAGTGTTAAACCCGGTAAGGAGATAAAAGTATCCCGGCCACAAGAGCCAAACCATGGAAATCCAGCCAGAATCTCCACTTTTTTATCGTCTCGCACAATAAATTGCTGTGCTGCATTAATAAGACACTCTTTGAAGCTATTGCGAGCACCTCTTTTTGATAAGGCAGTTGTAAATTTACGCTTAAACGTTGCCGTACTTTGTTCTTTCAGGGCTGCCGAGAAAATAATGGATTCCCCTTTTTTTATATCGGTTTCAAAATAGCCCGGTACATATAAATCTTCCTGAAAATCGTATCCCCGCTCCTGCTCTTTGGTGTATTCAATATTAAAGTACCAATCGGGAACCTGAATAAATTCAACATCCTTTGAGAATTGCATATACAAACTTGGAAATCCCGAATACATCTTCGATTTAATCCCGTTTTCGACCTTCGCAACTTTTGTATTTGCAAACATATTTGCTTTGGAAAGGCTGTGAATATCTCGAAAAGCTAAAAATGGCCGAAATCGCAATTTTGTAGGGGAATGAGCTTCCTCTAGTGTATATCGAAGTAATATTTGTTCTTCCTGGTCAACTAACAGGCTTTCCTTCTTTAAAACCACCCCCCCCACATGAAAGATTGTGGTGGCAGTTACCTCTGCTTCAAAATCCCGTACATACTTATGTCCTTTCGGATTGTATGAATCGCCGGGATATTTATGAATCCCCAGATTAAATTCATTCTCGTGCTGAATAACGGTTTCGTCAAGGCTCGAAAGAAATACAAACCTCTCGTTATCAAATTTTTCGACCGGACAAATTAATAATCCATGATATTTACGAGTATTACATCCAATAATAGTAGTACAAGCATACGAACCAGCCCTATTCGATCTAAGTATCTCTTTATTAAGAGAATACTCAAGATTAATAAGTTTGGTCTTGTCAAATTGTAAATAAGCCATACGACAATCTTTAAATACTGACTAATTGGTTTCTAACAAAATATAAATGAATTTGTTCTTTTGTTTTGCCTATAGGTTGCTAAAATTAACAAAATTAAGGCGAAATTCCCAATCATTTAGGAAATAAGTTCTAAAACTAACATTATCATATTCTTAAAATAATATTACGTTTTTTATGCATTTTATTATTCCTGTTTTTAATACTTTATGTAGTATTGCAATATCACAATTAGAATGATTTTTTAATTTTGCGCATATTTCAAATAACTATGAGAAAAATACTTTATTTGGCTTTATTTGTTTCTGCTCTTATATCGTGTGGAAAAAACAGCACCAATGCTAAGATTTCGGGTAAATTAGATAATGCTACCCCTCAAAAAGTGTATATCGAGGAGCTCACTCTGAGTGGACAACGTTTTACTGATTCAACAGACCTGCCTACTTCCGGCCGGTTTAAATTTAAATTAAAGGTTGAAGAACCAGGATTTTATAAAATAAAGGTTGGAAACCAGCGCGGAATTACCCTTATTGTCCGCCCTGATGATAAAATTTTCATTTCCGGAAAATCCGATAGTCTTTATCAAACCTATGAAGTAGAAGGCTCCGACGAATCGAATTATGCGAAAGCGCTAGACAAAAGAATGGATAAAACCATTCGGGGAATTGATTCTTTAAACAATGTTTACCGGATGTTTATTAATAACCCCAACATTAAGAATATTACGGTAACCCTTCAAAATAATTACAACCGCTATATTGAAGAACAGAGAACCTTTACAATGGATTTCATTCAAAAACATCCGGGATCCCTGGCGAGCATTATGGCCCTCTATCAACAAACCGACGACAGTATTTTTGTATTATTTAAAAAAGAAGACCAGAAATATTATGCTATGGTAGATTCGTTGCTGTACCCCAAATACCCCAAAGCTTCTTATGTGATAGCGCTGCATAATAATCTCGAGACTATTACCGCTCAATTAAAAAAAGAAGACCTTAAAAAGATTCTATCATCGTTAGGAGCGCCTGCGCAGGATTTTTCCCTGCCTAACCAGGCTGGCAAAAACGTGTCCCTCTCTTCTTTCAAGGGCAAAACTGTTCTCCTTTATTTCTGGGCTTCGTGGTGCGATTCGTGCAGGTCGCATAACGCTGTTATATTAAAGACGGCAAACAAATTTAAAGCGAAGGGACTCGAAGTGGTTGCTGTTTCGCTCGATATGAATAAAGATGTTTGGCTAAGTGCCATTCAAAAAGATAAAATTGGTAGTTGGAACCATTTAAGCGATCTTAAATATTGGGACTCTTCCATTGTTCCTTTATACAATATCGAAAATCTCCCTTTAGGCTTTCTGATAGATAAAGAAGGTACCATAATCGCCCGGAGCATAAATCCAAGCAGCTTTGATGAAAGGCTGACTGAATTATTAAAATAATAGAAACCCATTGGTAATCCCTCAAAATAAAAAGGTCTACTTTGCTTCCGATATCCACATGGGGTTATTTCCTCCGGAGAAAAGCGAAGAACGTTCGAAGCATTTTGTTCAATGGCTTACTGAGATTCAGCCTACTGCGGCTGCATTATTTTTGGTAGGCGATGTTTTCGATTTCTGGTACGAATATAAAAAGGTAGTGCCACGGGGATTTGTAAGATTTCTCGGTAAAATTTGCGAATTTGTTGACAATGGGATACCGGTTCATTTTTTTGCCGGAAACCATGATATTTGGGTAGCCGATTATTTACCCAAAGAAATTGGAATTATTTTACACCGGGAACCTTATTGTACCACTATTAATGGAAAGAATTTTTATATTGCTCACGGCGATGGCTTAGGGCCAGGCGACTACAGCTATAAAATCCTTCGGAAGATCTTCACTAATCCTATCCTTCAATTTATGTTTTCGCGAATTCACCCCAACCTTGCCTTCACCTTCGGGCATTGGTGGTCGAAACAATCGCGCTATTCCAAAGGAATTTATGAAGAGTTTCTTGGGGTAGAAAAAGAGTATCTTATACTTTATGCGAAAGAAATTTTAGAAAAACAACCTATTAACTATTTCGTATTTGGCCACCGGCATATCCCCATGGATATAGAGCTTAGCCCAACATCGCGGCATATTAACCTGGGTGAATGGATTTCGGCATACACCTATGCTGAATTCGATGGAAACGACCTTCAAATAAAATCGTACAAAAAAGAATTTGATTATTCCCGGATAATTAAAATCCGATCCTGATCATTGAACTTCAATAAGTTCATATTGCTGACTTCCCAATCCAATTTTCTCTGCATAGTCGAGGCATTCTTTCCAATTCGTTTTAGGGTGGGTTATTTTGAATCTGTCATCGCTATTATTTGTCTCTGAACCTATAGCGCTCATTGGATTAATAGCTGCTGCATTTACCAGATCGACCGAAGCTTTATCGATAGCCACAGGATCAAGCGAAGCAAGAATTCCGATATCGTGAATAATTGGTATATCGTTATGTCCCCAGCAATCGCAATTTGGAGAAACATCCATTATAAAATTAATATGAAAATGCTGCTTATCTTTTAAAACCGCCATACCATATTCGGCCATTTTTTCGTAAAAACCGGCATTCTCCCATTTCACCTGAGCCGCTTCGTACTGGCAAACCGCAACACATTGGCCGCAGCCAATACATTTCAAATAGTCAATTTGGGCAATATTGTCGGTTCCTACCTGTATGGCACCATGCGCACAATTTTCTTCGCATTCGCCGCATCCGGTGCAATTTTCTCCAACTACCATTGGCTGCGAATTCGAATGCATTTCAAGTTTTCCACCTATGGACGCACTCCCCATACCCAGATTTTTAAGGCACCCGCCAAATCCGGCCATTTCGTGGCCTTTAAAATGATTTAGCGACACCACAACATCGGCGTTAGCTATAGCAGCCCCAATTTTTGCCGTTTTACAATGCTTTTGGTTTATTTCGACCACTTTGTAATCGGTACCTTTTAAACCATCGGCTATGATAACATGACAGCCGGTAACCATGGGGTTAAATCCGTTTGAAAATGCCGATTCGGTGTGGTTTACCGCGTCGGAACGCAATCCTTTATAGAGGGTATTGGAATCTGTTAAAAAAGGGACCCCTCCTAATTCTTTTACTGCTTTAACAATGGGAACAGTATAGTTAGGACGAATATAGGATAAGTTACCCGGCTCGCCAAAGTGAATCTTAAGGGCAACAAATTTTTTGCCCAGGTTTAATTTTGAAAACCCGGCAGCTTGAATGAGCCGATTCAGTTTTACTAATAAATTATTACCCGGAGAGGTTTTTAAATTGATAAAGTAGACTTTGCTCATAAACAACAATTTTAACAGGAAATACAATTTATAAAGGGGCAGAAACAATAACACCTGCGCAGACGAGCCACGCAGGTGTATATAAGGTTATGAAAACTGACTATTTTTCGATTCTCATTTTGTAGAACGAACGCCATACAAACACTAACGCTATTGCCAGGAATACAATACCAGCATAAGGAGCAGCGTCGCGGAAACTTTCGCTGATAGCGATTTCCATAGCTAATAAACCAAATAAAGTAGTAAACTTAATAATTGGGTTCAACGCAACCGAAGAAGTATCTTTGAAAGGATCGCCAACGGTATCGCCAACAATAGTAGCATCGTGAAGAGGAGTACCTTTCATTTTCAGGTCAACTTCAACAACTTTCTTTGCATTGTCCCAGCAACCACCGGCGTTTGCCATAAATACTGCCTGGAATAAACCAACAACAGCAATTGCAATCAGGTAGCTTACAAATAAAGCAACTGCATTATTGCCGCCAATTCCCGAAGGAGACGATAAACAAGCAAATGCTAAGGCAAAGAAGAATATAGCAATAAAGATATTGAACATCCCTTTTTGTGCATATTGGGTACAGATTTTCACCACTTCGATAGATGATTTCTCATCCGCTTTTTTAGGAGCATTTGGATCGAGGTTAATGTTGTTCTTAATATATTCAACCGCACGGTAAGCACCGGTTGTAACAGCCTGAGTTGACGCACCGGTAAACCAGTAAATTACAGCGCCACCAAGGATAAAACCAAGAATTGAATATGGATTAAGCAGGTTCAAAATAGTTTCGGGTTGAACACCTAACGTTTTTTGAATCATCAGAATTAACGAGAAAATCATGGTGGTTGCACCAACAACAGCAGTACCAATTAAAACTGGTTTTGCAGTAGCTTTAAAGGTATTACCGGCACCATCGTTTGCTTCTAAGTAATGTTTCGATTTTTCGAAATCGGGTTTAAAGCCAAATTCTTTTTCAATTTCAGCGCCTACATTCGGAATCTCTTCAATTAACGATAATTCGTATACCGACTGTGCATTATCGGTTACAGGGCCATAGCTGTCAACAGCAATGGTAACAGGTCCCATACCCAACAAACCAAAGGCAACCAAACCAAACGCAAAGATAGAAGGGTATAACATTATTTGGTCTAAACCAAAGGTACTCATGAAATAAGCAGCAAACATCAAAACAAAGAATACCAAACCCATCCAAAAAGCAGAGAAGTTACCGGCAACAAAACCCGAAAGAATGGTTAATGATGCTCCACCTTCTCTCCCAGCGCTAACAACTTCCTGAACGTGTGCAGATTTAGGAGAAGTAAATATTTTTACAATTTCAGGGATAAGAGCTCCACCAAGCGTACCACAGCTAATAATGGTCGAAAGAATCCACCACATATCGGTATTACCATTGAGGTCAGGAATCATTATATAACTAACAGCATAGGTTACGATAATAGAAAGTATGGATGTGATCCAAACCAAACTGGTAAGTGGTTTTTCAAAGTCCATATCGTCTTTATTCGAGTATTTGGCCGAGGTAATAGCTCCGTTAATATAATAAGCAAGTACCGAAGTAACAACCATTAAGATACGCATGAAGAATATCCAGATTAAAAGTTTAACCTGAAGTAATTCGGTTAAAGGAACATCCATGCCTAAAGCTGCTCCACCCACAGCCAAAAGGATAAAAGAAATAAGGGCAACACCGGTAACACCATAGGTTTCGAAACCATCGGCAGTTGGACCAACGCTGTCACCAGCATTGTCACCGGTACAGTCGGCAATAACACCAGGGTTACGAGGATCGTCTTCGCCAATTTTGAAAACCACTTTCATTAAGTCGGAACCGATATCGGCAATTTTGGTAAAAATACCACCGGCAATACGAAGGGCAGAAGCACCAAGCGATTCGCCAATAGCAAAACCGATAAAGCAAGCGCCGGCTAAATCACCAGGCATAAGCAATAAGATAACAAGCATCATGATAAGCTCGATACAAACAAGCATAACACCAATACTCATCCCAGCTGTTAAAGGTATATTAAGGAGTTTGAGCGGTTTTTTCTCCAACGAGGCAAAAGCCATCCGGGAGTTAGCCAGGGTATTCATACGGATACCAAATGCAGCAACTGCATAAGAACCCAAAATACCAATTACGGTCCAGGTGAGGATTAATAAAACTCCGCCAATTCCGAAGAGGGATTCTCCGTCGTGGCCTTTGGCCAGGAAGCCAAAATAACCGGCTACTGCTGCACCAATAAAGATGAAAAGAATAGCAATAAATTTACCTTGTTGTTTAAGGTAAGCACCGCAAGTTTTATAAATTACTTCCGACACATCGAGCATTGCCTTATGTGCAGGTAACTTTTTCACTTTCATGAACTGGTAAAGTCCAAACAGTAAACCAAGTCCGCAAACTACAAAACCCCAATACAAAATACCCGCATGCTGAATAGCTTCGGGCACCTTCAGGTCTGCTTCACTCCCGAAAGCAACAGCCGTTGCAAGCAGGGTAAGCATTCCACTCAATACAAAACGTTTTTTCATAATTGTTTATTAGTTATTATTTAATATGTAATTAGAACTGATACAAAAATTTTAAAATGAATTTACGACAATCCATTAAAAAATGAAAGCTGCAAATATATAGATTATTTAAAATCTATTGTTATACAACATAAAAAAAATAACCCCACAAATTCGGCATTTCGTGGCAATTTTATGTGATTTCGACAGCAATATAAAGCGTTTCGCCACCAACCACGGCAACAGGTGTTATGGTATGGGGAGGTGAACAAAATGAGGGAAATTGGGTTACCAATTTGAATGTTTTGATAGCTTTCCGGAATGCGAAGGATTTTTGTTTTGGTCGCTTTGATCTGCAGGCCAGTGTTTTGTTAACACTGCCAATTAAATTGACTCGTTAGGCTTCATGCAAAAAAATCACTTGCGAATTATTAATATTTGTACCAAATAATGTATTTTTGGTACAAATAAATAGGACATGGGACAAAATGCACCACATAATCCACTTGACAGACTTCCTCCCGCAAGAGAGAAAGTGGAGACTATTGAAATATTAAGGCAGGCAAATAAATCTACAGCAGCTTTAGCGGAATTAAAGGGGATTGCAAAAACAATTCCAAACCAAGCGATGTTGATAAATGCGGTTGTGCTTCAAGAAGCTAAAGACAGTTCTGAAATAGAAAATATCATTACCACACAAGACGAGATTTATAAAGCACTAACTGTAAATAAAACTAAAATTTCATCCGAGACAAAGGAAGTTGTAAATTATCGAAAAGCTATTTTCCATGGATTCGATTTTGTTAAAAGGCAAGGATTTTTGAGAGTTAATGACATTGTAAGTATTCAACAGGAATTGGTTGATAATACTGCAGGAATAAGAAGTACACCGGGAACAGTCCTAAAAAACGACAAAACCGGAGAAATCGTCTACACTCCACCACAAGATAGACCAGAGATCCTCGACTTATTATCAGACTTTATAAATCACTTTAACCAAAATGACCAAGAGCTATCACCATTAATTAATTTGGCAATTCTTCATTATCAATTCGAAAGCATCCACCCATTTTATGATGGGAATGGCAGGACGGGCAGAATTTTAAATATTTTATACTTGATGCTTAATGGTTTGATAGATGTTCCAATTTTGTATTTGAGTTCTTATATCATTGAAAATAAGTCGGAATACTATAGGTTGCTCAATAAAACAAATAGGACTGGGGAATGGGGAGAATGGATAATATTTATGCTCAAAGCAGTAGAAAATACCTCAAAAAAAACAATCGAAAAAATATCTAAAATAAAAAACCTATTGGAATTGACTATTGATAAAGTTCAAACTGAATCACCAAAGATTTATAAAAAGGAATTAGTTGAACTATTATTCGAACAGCCTTATTCTAAAATTGATTTTGTTGTTCATAAATTAAATGTTGAAAGAAAAGCTGCTTCCAGATACCTTCAAGAATTAGAAAATATTGGGATTGTTGTATCTCAAAAAGTTGGACGAGAAACACTATATATAAACAAAGATTTGATAGAAATTTTAAAACAATAATGCACGAAAGCCTAATCGAGTAGACTGCCCCAGATCAGAGCCGTGCACGCGTTTGGAAACGCGCGCTAGCCCAATAAATTTATATGATGTTACCTCCCGTTTTTTTAATCATAATGGAACCTGCATTTTAGTATCACTAATTCTTCTCCTTTCACCTGGTAAATCAACCGATGTTCATCCGTTATCCGACGAGACCAATATCCTTTATACTTATATTTAAGTGGTTCGGGTTTACCAAGTCCAGTATACGGAGTCCTTGAAATATCCTTTATTAAATCGTTTATCCTTGCCAATATTTTCTTGTCAGTCTTAAGCCAATATTGGTAATCTTCCCAAGATTCGTCAACAAAGATATAGTTCATTTGTCAATTAATAAACTGTTTAAATTTAAATTGAACCCACTTCGGGGTTCCAAATTTCTCGTTTAGTTTGCCTCCGGTTTTACCGGAGGTTATTCATATTAAA
>JAIFLU010000073.1 GCA_020048915.1 Bacteroidota bacterium
ATAATTAGTGCCATTGGTAAAAATAAGAAAAAGACAGCATCTCCGCCTCCTGTGAACGAAGATTACGAACCTGAGGCTTCAGTTCCATCAGAACGGAAATGGACAAAAAGCTTTGAGGATATTTTATCCGAGGTTATGGATCTGCCACCACAACAGGAGATTATTAATCGTCCAGGTAAAGAGGTGGTTGAAAATAAAGTGAAGGAGGAAGCTGATTCCTTGGAAGCAGTTATCGATGAATCTTTTACGTACGATGCTCCTGAAAATATTAAAATGGGAAAAACAGCTAAACTTGCGCCAGTCTTTAATTTAAATGTAAGTGAAAAGGAACTTGAAGAACCTGTTTTTAAAGAAGGGGAATTTGACATTCGCCAAGGTATTATTTATGCCGAAATTTTAAACCGGAAATATTTTTGATTGGTTAAAATTTGTAAATTAGGCCTATTGTTTTTTGATATTTTTCCATAAATATTTTGTTTTATTTTTTTGTATATGTTTTATAACTTGTTGGTTAGGATAGTATAGTTTAAATAATATATTTGTATCGGGAAAAGGGTTCCGAGTCATCGGGATTCTTTTTTGTTTTTAATAATTATTCATTAGGAGGTTTTACAATGGCTAACGTTTCATATTTAACAGAGGAGGGTCTACATAAACTTAAAAGCGAATTGGAACATTTGACCAATATAGAAAGGCCAAGTATTTCAAGGCAAATTGCTGAAGCTCGCGATAAAGGAGATCTTTCGGAGAATGCGGAATATGATGCTGCAAAAGATGCGCAAGGGATGCTCGAGCTTAGAATCAAGAAGTTAGAAGATATTATTTCTAATTCGAGAGTTATTGATGGCTCGCGAATTGAAACAGATAAGGTTCAGATTTTGAGTAAAGTGAAAATTAAGAATTTGAAAACTAATGCTGTAATGGAATATTTCCTGGTTTCAGAATCCGAAGCAAACCTAAAAGAAGGAAAATTATCGGTAAGTACTCCTATTGCCCAAGGGTTAATTGGTAAGAAACCGGGCGATGTAGTGGAAATTACAGTGCCTTCGGGAAAAATGTCATTCGAAATAGTTGAAATAAATCGTTAAACCGAAATCATGGCTACTATTTTTTCGAAAATTATAAAGGGGGAAATACCAAGCTATAAAATTGCAGAGGATGATAACTATTTTGCATTCCTTGATATTAATCCGCTTGCAAAAGGTCATACGCTGGTCGTGCCTAAAGTTGAAACGGATTACATTTTTGACCTCGATGATACTGTAATTGCAGGTATGATGGTTTTTGCCAAAAAGGTTGCCAAAGCTATTGAAAAATCGGTTTCTTGTCAACGGATTGGGATTGCCGTTATAGGTATGGAAGTTCCACATGCGCATATTCATTTAATTCCCTTGAATACTATACACGATATAGATTTTTCAAAACCGAAACTTAAGTTTTCGAAAGAAGAATTTGAGAGTACATCGGGTAGTATAAAATCCAATTTATAGTCTTACTTGAGTCTACCAGGGTTTTTGTTTATAAACTCTTTCCAGCTTTTAGCTCCGCTATTAATATTTTCATTTTTATTCTGGAAAAAATGACAAAGGGCTGCAGCTAATCCATCTGTAGCATCTAAATTTTCAGGGATTTCTTGAAGTCCAAGCATTTTTTGAAGCATAAAAGCAACTTGTTCCTTACTGGCATTTCCTTGTCCGGTTATTGACATTTTAATTTTTCTAGGGGCATATTCAAAAATTGGTATGGACCTCGAAAGAGCTGCTGCTATTGCTATTCCTTGCGCTCTTCCTAATTTCAGCATCGACTGAATGTTTTTCCCAAAAAATTGCGCTTCAATAGCTAATTCATCAGGATGGTATTGTTCTATTAGTGATAGCGTCCGGTCAAATATCATTTTTAGTTTTACAAAATGGTCATCCAACTTTTGAAGGTCTATGATGCCGATAGAGATTAAAAAAGGTTTGTTTCCTTTAATTTCTATAACTCCATATCCCATGATTGTTGTTCCCGGATCTATTCCAATAATTACGCGCTCTTTCACAGGGAAGTATTAATTGTGTTATTTCTTTTCTTCAACTTGCTGACGATAACTCCTCCAATAATAAAAATCAATCCAATAAAAGTGGTGCCGTAAATTGGTTCTTTGAGAAAGATATGAATAAAAAATAGAGATATAAAGGGCGCAAAGTATACCAAATGGCTTACTTTTCCTGAATCTTTGCTCAATTGAAGCGCTTTTAACCATATGAGAAAAGTAAAGCCCATTTCGAAGAAGCCTATATAGATAGAAGCTAAAACCCCTTTAATCTGAAAATGATGAAATCCATTGGTAATTAGCATCAATAGTGTAATGTATATTCCGGCAAAAATGAAATTAAGAAGCAGTCCAGACTCCTGATACTTTAAACGAGAAGCGTTTAATAACCAATAGGTTGCCCAGATTAATGAGCTTCCGATGGAAAAAGCGACACCCATTGGGTTCTCAATATCTGTAATAGAAGATCCTCCCTGCATTGAGATAATTAAAACGCCCAAAAAACTTATAAAAATTCCGAGAATTGCTGCTTTTGATATTTTTTGTTTTAGAAAGATAATGGATAGAAGTACCAGTATTAATGGCCACGTATAATTTAGTGGCTGGGCAATTTGAGCGGGTAAAACCGAGTAAGCTTTGAAAAGAACTAAATAATAGAGAAAAGGATTTAGTAAGCCTAAAAAAGCACTTTGCAATATAAACCTCCTGTCTATTTTATAAAACTCTTTCCATTTACCAGTAAAAAAAATATAAGAAGAAAGTCCGGTAATAGCTGTGTAACAAGAAATAGACAGTGTTTGAATAATACTTAACTGACTCAGTGCAATTTTAAAAGCAACGGCAACTGTCGACCAGCATAATATGGCCAAAGCGGCATATAGATAAGCTCTTTCCTGATTTTTCAATATTTTTAAGATAAATGCTTTGCAAAAATATCGATTTTGTTAGCATAATCTATACTTTCAACGAATACTTATTTGCCTTCTTGAAAATTTAGAATAAAACAGTATATTCGCTCATTGAACAAACGTAAAAATGAGGACAACCCTGTAATTGAATTTAAATTATTTAAAATATTCAGACAATTATCGGTTTGAGGTTAAAATAAATTAAGATGGAAACTAATATCATCACTCTTATTCATCAATTTGCTATTGAAGGGACATGTTTAGATTTTGAACCTATCAAATCAGGTCATATTAACGACACATATCTTATAAGAACAATTGAATCGGATAAGCCCGACTATATTCTTCAAAAAATTAATAATTCAATTTTTCTAAATGTTGCCGAACTTCAAAATAATATTGTTAGGGTAACTAGCCATATAAGGGCAAAACTTGCTCTGGAGAATAGTAGTAATATTGATCAGCGGGTTATTACTTTAGTTCCTGCAAAAGATGAAGCATGGTACTGTCAATCATCTCCTGGCAGTTTTTGGAGGGTAATGAAATTTATAAAAGATAGTCATAGCTATGATCAATTGTCTTCTCAAGAGCTAGCATTTAAAGCTGGAAAAGCATTTGGTGAATTTGGAGCTTTATTGGCTGACCTGCCTGGCAAACCACTTTATGATACAATTAAAGATTTTCATAACATTGAGTGGCGTTTGCAACAATTTTCCGAAGCACTGAAAAGCAATCCGGTAAATCGTATTTCAATGGTAGGCGAAGAAATTAAAAGTATCCAAGAGCGGGCAGACGAAATGTGCCTTGTTCAAAAGCTAGGACGGGAGGGGAAATTACCAAAGCGGATCGTGCATTGCGATACGAAAATTAATAATGTTCTTTTCGATAAGAGCGACAATATCCTTTGCGTTATCGATCTGGATACTGTAATGACGGGATACGTTTCTTCCGATTTTGGCGATGCCATTAGAACAGGAACAAATACCGGAGCCGAAGATGATCCTGATTTAGAAAAAGTTTCCATGAATCTGGAGTTATTTCAAGGCTTTGCGGAAGGTTATATTACCGGAGGCGCATCATTCCTCACTACTGCCGAAATAAGTATCCTTCCGTTTAGTGCTAAATTATTTGCTTATATGCAGGCAGTTAGATTCTTAACCGACTTTATAAATGGAGATACATATTATAAAATTCATTCTCCTTACCATAACCTGCAGAGAACAAAAGCGCAGCTAAAACTATTGTTTAGTATGGAAGACCAATACCCGGCCATGTGTGAAATTGTAAACAAAGTAGCTAAAGAAAAATGTATGAATTATGCTTAATGTTAAAAAACTCGACTTTTTAAGCGTAAATCCTTCTTTAGAGGAAGTGTCAGCTGCTCTAAATAAGCATTGTGGAATGAATCCAATCGCGTTTGTTAATTGGTCGTCCTTTCCATATAAACCAGAGGTAAATTTCTTAATAGGCCATTCCTCCTCGGAAATTTATCTTCAATATATTGTTAAGGAGAAATATATCAGGGCAAAGTATACAAACGATAACGATGCGGTTTGGACTGACTCGTGTGTCGAATTCTTTTTCTCTCCTGTTGACGATGGTTCGTATTATAATTTGGAGTTTAACTGTATAGGGACGGCGCTGCTTGGATTTGGGTATGGGAAACCTAACCGGGAGCGAGCTGATTTAGAACTTCTGAAAAAAATTAAAAGATATTCCACCTTGGGAAATAAACCAATAGAGCATTCTGAGGGTGATTTTACCTGGTCAATTACTTTATCGATACCCATAAACGCTTTTTACAAACATTCGCTCACATCTTTTTCGGGATTATCGTGCAAAGCTAATTTCTATAAATGTGGCGATGAGTTAAAAGAATCGCACTACTTGTCTTGGAATCCAATAGAATCTCCCGTCCCCAATTTTCATAAACCTGAGTTTTTTGGAGATTTGAAATTCGAATAGTTTTTGATTTGAACTTCCACCTTTGTTTAATCCGCTTTTATATTAGCTAAAAAAGCATTTAAAATTATATTTTTGCATTTTTATAGCTTTGTAAAACGAATATAAACTAAAGTGAAACCAACATTATTAATATTAGCAGCAGGACTTGGAAGCCGGTATGGCAGCCTGAAACAAATGGATAAATTAGGCCCTTCGGGCGAAACACTTCTGGAATACTCAGTTTTTGATGCAATCCGGGCTGGATTTGGAAAGGTTGTTTTTGTTATCCGAAGAGATATAGAATCTGATTTTAAGGAATCAGTCTTGAGTAAATTGGCAGGTAAAATTGTTGTTGATTATGTTTTTCAGGAAATAGATGTACTTCCGAAAGGCTTTGAACTTCCAGCGGATCGGGTTAAGCCATGGGGTACAGGACATGCGATACTTGTTGCAGCCGATAAAGTAAAAGAACCTTTTGCTGTTATTAATGCAGACGATTTTTATGGAAATGGCTCATTTAAACTGTTAGCTGATTTTCTTACTTCCAAGGAAATTGATAATAATAAAACATATTCCATGGTAGGGTTTCGACTTGAAAAAACATTGTCGGAATTTGGATTTGTTTCCAGAGGGGTTTGTTCTACCGACGCCGATTTTAACTTGTTAGCAGCCACCGAAAAGACACATATTGAAAGAAATGAAAAAGGAATTGTTAGTAAACTTTCGAATGGCGATTTGGAAATATTAGATCCTCAGTCGTTTGTTTCTATGAATTGCTGGGGATTTGCCCCTTCTGTTTTTGATTTTTTAAAACAAGGCTTTGCTGAATTTTTAAGTCAAAATATTCAAAACCCAAAATCGGAATTTTATATTCCATTTATGGTGAACGATTTGATTGAAAGAGGCTCGGTAAAAGTGAAGGTTCTGAAAGGAAGTGATGAGTGGTTTGGAATGACCTATCAACAGGATCGGGAACTGGCAGTTGGCAGAATCAAAGCGCTGATTGAAGAAGGGGTGTATCCGGATAATTTATGGAAGTCGTAAATACATAATAAAAATGGCATTGAGTATTTCTCAATGCCATTTTTTTAATACTTAAGGGATAATCTAATCAATATATTCGAAACCTGTGAAAGGAACTAATACTTTTGGGATCCTAATCCCTCTATTGGTTTGATTGTTTTCCAAGATAGCAGCTAAAATTCTGGGCAATGCCAATGCACTTCCGTTTAAGGTATGCGCCAAAACAGGTTTCTTTTCAGATTCTTCGCGATAACGTAATTTCAATCGGTTAGCTTGAAACGATTCAAAGTTCGAAACGGAACTTACCTCCAACCAACGCTTTTGTGCTGCCGAATATACTTCAAAATCATATGTTAAGGCAGATGTGAAACTCATGTCTCCACCACATAACCTTAATATTCGATATGGGAGTTCAAGCTTTTTTACAAGACTTTCTACATGCTTAACCATCTCTTCCAAAATTTCATACGATTTTGCCGGGTGGGCAATCTGCACAACTTCAACTTTGTCAAATTGATGAAGACGATTTAGGCCACGGACATCTTTACCATACGAACCTGCTTCACGACGGAAACATGGTGTGTAAGCAGTTGCTTTTATGGGGAGCTCAGAAGCATTTACAATAACATCGCGGAATATGTTGGTGACAGGAACTTCTGCTGTTGGAATCAGATAAAAATTATCGAGGGTAACATGGTACATTTGCCCTTCCTTGTCAGGCAATTGTCCGGTTCCAAATCCTGAGTCTTCATTTACCATCAAAGGAGGCATGTATTCTTTGTAACCTGCATTAGTTGCCTCTTCAAGAAAGAAATTAATAAGGGCCCGTTGTATTTTAGCCCCCTTTCCCTTATATACGGGAAATCCAGCTCCGGTGAGCTTTGTGCCGAGTTCAAAATCGATTATGTCATAGTTTTTTGCCAATTCCCAATGTGGAAGAGCCGATTCGGAAAGCGAAGGTATTTGTCCCCCTTTTCGAATTTCTACGTTGTCTTCAGGAGTGTGTCCTAAAGGGACTGAAATGTGCGGCAAGTTTGGCAATTGTACCAAAAAACTGTTAAGTTTTTCTTCAGTAAGAGTTAGTTCTTGCGATAATTTCTGCGATTCTTCTTTTATCTCCGTGTTTCTTTTCTTGGCTTGCTCTGCTTCCTTTGCATTGCCGGCTTTCATCAAAATCCCAATTTCTTTCGAAATTTTATTTAGCTCTGCTAATAAAGCCTCTGATTGATTCTGAAGTTTTTTTCGATTGTTATCAAGTGATATAATTTCATCAACCAATTCGGGATTTTTAAACCTTTTTACGGCTAAACGCTCCAGAACAAATTCTTTATTTTCGGTAATTTGTTTGATAGTAAGCATAATTTTATTGATTTTCCAAGGTTATATAAATAAAAAATCTCCTGAACAATTTACAAAAGTAAACATTCAGGAGACTATGCTTTCAGATAAATTTCTTATTCGGAAAGAGGAAGAACAGATACAAACGACTTGTCGCCTTGTTTCTTTTTAAATTCAACCACTCCGTTAGCAAGTGCAAAAAGTGTATGATCTCTTCCTATGCCAACATTCTGACCTGGAAAATGAACAGTACCACGTTGACGAACAAGAATATTGCCAGCTTTGGCAAATTGTCCTCCAAATAATTTTACGCCTAATCGTTTACTTTCCGATTCTCTACCGTTTCGCGAGCTACCCGCTCCTTTTTTATGTGCCATTTTGCGAAATATTAAAAATGATTATGCAGTAATGTTTTCAATTAAGATTTGAGTCAAATTCTGACGATGTCCTGTCATTTTTTGATAACCTTTTCTTCTTTTCTTTTTGAAAACAAGAACTTTGTCTCCGCGGAGATGGGTTATAATTTTTCCTGTAACAGAAGCCCCAGTTACTGTTGGTGCGCCAATTTTTACATCCTTATCATCTTCAACCAATAATACCTGGTCAAATGATACCTGCGCTCCTTCTTCTCCTTCGAGGCGATGAACAAAAACCTTCTGGTCTTTCTCTACCTTGAATTGCTGGCCTGCTATGTCAACTATTGCGTACATTCGTTTGAAATTTACTTTGTTATTAAAAATCAGGGTGCAAAAATATAAAACTTTCCTATATCTGCAAAAGTTATTCACAATAATTATTGTATATAATACCGTAATAGTTTAGAAATGGCCTGTGCACCTGTGTTTTTAATGTTTTTAAAAAGAACTTCCTTTAGATTACATATAGATTATTCGTGTAAAGTAATTTCTAAATATTTATATTTGTTCTTATATTGAAGTTTTTATTCCATTGCTAAAAATGAGTAAAATCAGGCTAAATGTTTTAGGTATTTCTTATAGCCAAACACAATCTGGTGCTTATGCTTTGGTACTTAGCGAGGACAACGGGCAACGTAGGGTACCTATAATTGTTGGAGGATTCGAAGCTCAGGCTATTGCGATTCAGTTAGAGGGCCTAAAGCCTCCCAGACCTCTAACACATGATTTATTTGTTAATTTTTCACTTGCATTTAAGATTAACCTTGTAGAAGTAAATATTTATAAATTAGAAGAAGGGGTGTTTTTCTCAAAGCTAATATGTGATAATGGACAAACCCGAATTTCTATTGATGCCCGGACTTCTGATGCCATTGCGCTTGCATTGCGGTTTAAGTGCCCTATTTATACTACTGAGGATATTATGACCCGAGCAGGGATAGTTATTGATTTTGAAAGTGAATCGAAGATAAAGAGACCGGAGCCGGAAGACTATCGGTCGGAACCAGTTGTGCATATGCAAGCCGATCTTGATGAACTTAGAGATATCGATATGGAGGAGTTAAAAGAAATGCTTGAAGAAGCCATTTCGAAAGAAAACTACGAGCGAGCTTCGCTTATTCGGGATGAAATTAGCAGACGATCTGATAAATAATTTTTACTATACCAAATTGAAATAAATTTTCAACAGAAATGACAGAATCTCATAGCTTTGATGTGTGGTCGTTTCTTCGTTGCATATTGGGAGTTCTGGTAATTATATTTATTGCCTACCTTTTAAGTACTGATAGAAAAGCAATTTCGTGGAAATTAGTTTTTTGGGGGATTTTAGCCCAGATAGTTTTAGCAATGGGGGTTTTATATTTTCCACCTTTAAAATTTGTTTTTGAATTTATTGGAAGACTATTCATTCTTGTTCTCGATTTTACGAAAGAGGGCAGTCGGTTTATTTTTGGTGATCTTGCAGATTCACAAAAAATTGGATTTTTCTTTGCATTTCAAGTGTTGCCAACTATCATTTTCTTTTCAGCTTTAACAAGTTTACTTTTTTATTGGGGAATAATTCAAAAAATTGTATTTGGATTTGCATGGTTATTATCCCGTTTGTTGAAATTGTCAGGTGCTGAAAGTTTGGTAGTTGTTGCGAATGTTTTTCTGGGACAAAGCGAAGCACCTCTGCTGGTTAAGCCATACTTATCCAAAATGACGCCCTCTGAAATATTTATGATTATGACTGCAGGAATGGCTACATTGTCTGGTGGAGTTCTCGCTGTATATATCGGGTTTTTGGGAGGAGATGATCCTGTTCAAAGAATTCTTTTCGCAAAACATTTACTGTCTGCTTCAATAATGGCGGCGCCAGGAGCGGTTGTTTTAGCAAAAATTATATTTCCACAATCCGAAAAAGTTGATGTTAATGTTTTTGTTCCAACTCAGGTAGTTGGAGCTAATACTCTGGAGGCTGTTTCAAATGGTACTGTTGATGGGCTTAAGCTCGCAGCAAATATTGCGGCTATGCTTATTGTTTTTATATCATTTATGGCAATGTTTAATTATGTTATTGGCTGGATAGGAGAGTGGACGCATATTAACAACTGGGTGTTTTATGTAACTCATGGAAAATATAATCAATTATCCCTACAGCTTTTACTTGGTTATGCTTTGGCTCCTTTAATGTGGTTGATTGGCGTAAACGTTCACGATATTGATTTAATAGGAAGATTATTAGGTGAAAAAATAGTTTTAACTGAAATGATTGGATATAAAAGTTTGGCCGAATTGAAAGCCACCGGAGCTTTTTTCGATCAGCAATCAATAGTGATAGCTACATACATATTATGTGGTTTTGCTAACTTTGCATCTATTGGTATTCAATTAGGGGGTTTAGGGGTGTTAGCTCCCAATCAACGCGTTACTATCTCAAAATTTGGTTTTGTTGCTATGGTTGCAGCTACTTTGGCATCATTACTTTCAGCTACAATTGTTAATTTGCTAATGGGACTTGTAAAGTTATAATTTAAGAAACATAATGCTATTTGTTGGAGATTAAGTGAATTTATTCTACTTTACGCTTTTGAAATGGCTTTGATGAGTAAGACGAATACATTATCATACGAAGAATTAAGTAACCTAAATCATAATCTGGAGAAAAGAATTAAATATCTGGAGGAGAAGGTTATGAAACTAACTAGCCTGGAGGAAGGCCTTCGAGAGAGTGAAGACCGTTTCCGCCAATTAGCCAATTCAACCTTTGAAGGAATTATAATTCACGATCATGGCAAAATTATTGACATAAATCAGAAAATTCTTACTATGACTGGGTATTCCGAAGAGGAATTACTTGGAAATAATATTCTGGATTTTGTAGTTTTAGAGCAACGAAGGGCGGTATTAAATGGTATTAGGTCTGAGACCCCCGAAGCGTATGATACTGCGATAACTAAAAAGAATAACGAATTGTTAGAAGTGGAAGTCCTATCCAGACCGTTTCACTATAAGTCCAGAACGGTTCGTGTTGCTGCAATTCGCGATTTAAGTTATAAGAAGCATTTTGTAAAGAGTATTGAGGAAAGTGAAGAAAAGTTCCGCCAATTAGCCGAGCATTCTACCGATGCGATCGTGCTTATGAACCAATTTATGGTTTTGTATACCAACGAATCTTTTGATAAGATATTTGGGTTCTCTGGTAAGAAAATTCCTAATCAGGTTAATTATTTGTTAAATTTTGTTCATCCAAGTGACAAAAAGCATTATTCAGATATAATTAACAGCCAGATATTTAAATCTGAACATAAATTTGAAGCGCAATACCGGATTGTTAAGCCTGATGGGACGGTACGCTGGATTTGGAACCGGTGCTTTCCTATTTTCAATTCCGAGGGGAACTGGATTCGCCAGGTAATGGTTATAAGTGATATCACAGACCAAAAGTTACTCGAAAACGATTTATATAAAAGTAAGGCCCAGTTGCAGGCAATCCTTGATAATATTCCTTATTGGGCATGGCTAAAAGATAATAAAGGCAAATATGTTATGGTTAATCAACCATTTGCTGAAAATTTCCATACAACAACCGACCGAATTCTAGGAAAAACGGATTTCGATTTATATAATTTTGAATTGGCCCGTAAATTTGAGGAAACCGATAAGGAAGTTGTAAAGCTTAAAAAACGAATCCTTTTTCAAGAGGTAGAAGATCAGGAAGGGGATTTAAAGTGGTCGGAAACATTTAAAACGCCTATTTATAATGAGAGTCACGAAATAATTGGAATTACCGGTATTGCCCGGGATATTACCAACCGCAAAAAATCGGAGCTTGCTCTTAAATTCTCTGAAGAAAAGTATAAGGAGCTTGTTACTATGCTTCCTGAAATGGTATTTGAAACGGATGTAATCGGTAATATTACTTTCCTTAATTTGAAAGGATTTGAGCTGTTTGAATATTCCAATGAAGATTTTACTGAAGGAATAAATCTTTTCGATATGTTGTGCGCTGAAGACGTTTCGAGGGCAAAAATCAATATGTCACGCATTTTTGACGGAATGAAGGTTCGGGGAGAGGAATACACAGCTGTCACAAAATCCGGAACACAAATCCCGGTTATTGTTTATGCCGATGCCTTAAGCTCCGATAATAAAATTTCCGGCCTTCGCGGAGTTATGGTTGATGCCAGCGATCGAAAAATTGCAGAAGACCGTGAAAAGAAGTACCATAAAAATTTAATCTTCCTTTCGAATACGGCTTTAAACTTTTTAAGTTTTTCTACCGACGATGATATTTTCATTTTTATTGGCAAAAAACTTACTGAACTGGTTAAGAATGCTGTAGTAATTGTATCCTCTTTTAATGAGCTGGAAAATAATTTTTCGGTTCGTTTTATTTCAGGTATTCACAGACATCTTAACAGTATATTAAGCTTGTTAAAAACAAACCCCGAAGATCTTAAAATTGCTATTCCCCAAAGCTTTAAACGAAAACTTCTTGAAAATGAAATGGCCTTTTACGAAATAGATGGGGGCCTCTATAAAACCACTTTTGGATTAATATCTTCGGAGACTTCATCATCTCTCGAAAAATTGCTAAAACTTCACCGGGTTTATGCCATGGGATTACTACGTGGTGGCAATATTTACGGAAGCGTAATTATTGCAACGCGTAACTTTCAGGAAATTCGGGATATTAAAATAATTGAAACTTTCTTATTTCAGGCCTCTATCTCTCTTCATAGAAAGCAGTTAGAGAACGAACTGGTTCGCGCAAAAGAAAAAGCTGAAGAATCCGATCGGTTAAAGTCAGCTTTTCTGGCAAATATGTCGCACGAGATCCGAACACCGATGAATGGTATTCTTGGAATGACACAATTGCTTGCTAATCCGGAAATATTGCAGGAACAGCGGAAGGAATATGTTGAATTAATCAATAAAAATAGCGATACCCTCCTAAACCTCATCGACGATATTATAGACGTTTCGAAAATTGAAGCCGGACAAATGAAGATAATTCATAAAGGCTTCCGGTTAAATGGCTTATTTGAGCAGGTGGTTGCCTTATTCAAGTCGAGCGCTGTTTTTAAAAATAAGCAGGGTCTTGAACTTATTGCCAAGCCATCGTTGCCAGACAGCTTGAATATAGTTTCTGATCCAGATCGTTTACGTCAAATTTTAATTAACCTGGTTGGGAATTCAATTAAATTTACAGAGAAAGGAAAGGTTGAATTTGGCTATAATCTTAAAGATGACGTACTTGAATTTTATGTTCATGATACGGGTATCGGAATTTCCAAAGAAAAGCAAAAAGTTGTATTCGCCCGTTTTACGCAAGCCGATGATTCTTTAACCCGAAAATTTGGAGGATCCGGTTTGGGGTTAGCAATCTCAAGAGGGTTAATTGATCTGTTAGGGGGGAACCTTTGGGTTAATTCTGTTTTGGGAGAAGGATCGTCGTTTTATTTTACCATTCCTTATCAACTTGCTTCTGAAGAAGAAAAACTGTTGAATATAACAGAGACTCAAAAGTCTGACTATGATTGGTCAGGAAAATCATTTTTAATTGTTGAGGATGATAAGGTAAGCTTTAAGTTTTTAGAGGGAATGCTGAAGAAGACAGGCGCAACAATATTTCACGCTGATAATGGACTGAAAGCAATTGAATATTGCAAAAAATATCTTGAAATAGAAATCGTTCTAATGGATATTCAGTTACCTGAAATGAGTGGCTTGGATGCGACCAAAATAATTTCTTCTTTCAGAAAGGATTTGCCAATTATCGCTCAGACAGCCAATGCCATGTCAGAAGATAAAGAAAAATGTCTTGAAGTTGGATGCGTTGATTATGTTTCTAAACCAATAAACATCCATGTTCTATTTCATAAAATAGATAAGTATTTGGTTGACAAAACCTCCTGATAATAGGCATGGTATATTTTTTTCTAATTGCTCCATATTTTTTATTAATTGTAAGTTTTATACTAGGCTGGCTGAGAAAGCCTTCTTCTTTAAATTCATTCAATAGATCTTCGATTTTTATATCAGTATTAATTCCTGTCCGTAACGAGGTGGAAAATATTCCTGCCCTCATTTCCTGTTTAGACTCGCAAACCTATCCCAGGGAACTATTTGAGGTTATATTTATTGATGACCATTCTACTGATGGAACATATAAATGTATTTACAACTATCGGAATATAGATACACAATACAAATTGATTTCATTGCCAGATCATGTAAATGGCAAAAAGAAAGCATTATGGCGAGGAGTGGAAGCATCGTCGGGCGATTTTATTATGACTACGGATGGTGATTGTGCATTTGGTCCTCGGTGGATTGAATTGATGGCTGATTGCTTTGTTCAAAATCCTCAAAGTTTAATTATTGGGCCGGTATTTCTTAAAGATCAAAGAGGGATTTTGGGTCAGTTCCAATGCCTTGAATTTATGAGTCTGATAGCCTCCGGAGCCGGGGCTGCCGGAATCGGGCATCCGATACTATGCAACGGCGCTAATTTGGCAGCTCCTAAATCAATGTTTTACGAAGCTGCTGACGTGTATAAAGCTGAAGTTCAATCGGGGGATGATATTTTTTTGCTTCTTGAGCTTAAAAGGAAGGGATTTGAGGCCGTTTTCTGTAGAAATAATGAAGCGGTAGTAGAAACTGAAACTAAAAAAAAGTTGGGGGATTTTATCGAACAACGTTCGCGCTGGACTTTTAAATCGAGATACTATCGCGATTTGGATATTATTGCTGTTGCTATAATCGTTTTGGCAACTAATCTATTATTCCCGATCAGCTTTGTTTTTGCCTTATTTAATCCATATTTTTTTCTAGACATTATCATTTTATTTATACTTAAATGTTTTGTTGACTTTATTTTACTTTTTCTGGTAGCTGATTTTTTTCATCGGAAAAAGTGGTTGTCGTTTTTTGTTATTCATCAATTAGTTTACATTTTTTATGTTTCATGGGTTGGTATATTCGGTCATTTATCTACTTTTAGTTGGAAAAGTAGGTCGCAAATATCAGGTAAAGGATAAAATATGGATGAACAAAGATTTTGGATTCGGTTTAAAGATAACAGATTAGCTCTTTCGGGTTTTTATTTCATATTGTTCTGTCTTGCAATCTCTGTATTTGCATACTGGATAGTTCCTGATAATTCTTCTAATGCAAATTCGCAGCATTTATCAATTGCAGCAAAAAAACCATTTTCGAAAATACTCTTTATTCGAATTCCCGGGGATGAAACAAAAAGTGAGTCTTCTGTTTTTAAAACTTTATTGGTAGGTAAAAAAGCTGATTATAAAGAAATTCCTATTAAGAATTACCGTTTTTCCGATGAATATATTGAAGTAATAGAATATACTGATATAAACGATACGACTAATATAAAGCGACAATTTCCATTGTTAGATATAGTTTATAAGGGATGTAAAGTTTTGAAGGACTCTTCACTAAGCTATATAATTAATTGCAATGGTGGCACCCGGATTGTTGTTTCTCGGAATGACCTTATTAAAGAAGTAAAAGAAAACTATCTGGTGGAGAAAACATTTGTTTTAGGTACTGACAGATTTGGCCGTGACATGCTTAGCCGGTTAGTTATTGGAACCAGGGTCTCGTTATCGGTTGGATTTATTTCGGTGTTAATATCATTGGTTATTGGTCTTGGGTTGGGTGTAATAGCAGGTTATTACAGGGGAATGGCAGATAAAGTTATTATGTGGATTATAAATGTTGTTTGGTCGGTACCTACTCTTTTAATGGTATTAGCTATTTCTTTGGTTTTGGGAAAGGGTTTTTGGCAGGTTTTTGTTGCCGTAGGATTAACTATGTGGGTTGAAGTTGCTCGCGTAGCACGAGGTCAGGTATTGAGTATTAGAGAAAAAGAGTACATTGAAGCAGCAAGAGCATTAGGCTATAGTAACTTTCGAATTCTTTCGCGACATGTTTTACCTAATATTTTAAGCCCGGTAATAATTATTTCAGCATCGAATTTCGCTTCAGCAATATTAATTGAATCTGGGTTAAGTTTTTTGGGAATTGGAGTTCAACCCCCAATTCCTTCATGGGGAAGTATTATAAAAGATCATTATGGCTACATCATATTAGACCAGGCATATCTTGCTTTTCTTCCGGGTATTGCGATTATGTTGCTGGTTCTTGCTTTTACATTGGCAGGGAATGGACTGCGAGATGCTTTGGATACAAAAATGCTTTAGACGGGTTAATTTCCCAGTTCTGACATAAATTTAATCCGCATAAGCCGAACTTCTTCTTCCGAATAATTGTCTTCGCCTAAATTTTTCATGGCATCCTCAATAGATTCTGATTCCGCTTCTTCTTTAAAATATTGGAAAATCTCATCCTGATGCTCTTCATCAAGAACATCATTGATATAGTAATCCAGATTAATTTTAGTTCCAGAACTTACAATTGCTTCAATTTCGGTAAGTAAGTCTTTCATTTCTAAATTTTTGGCTTCTGCAATGTCCACAAGAGACATTTTGCGATCGATTGCCTGGATGATATAAACTTTTAATCCCGACTTGTTAACCACCGATTTTACTACCATATCCTGCGGACGGATAATTTCTTTCTCCTCCACATAGGATTTGATGAGTTCCAAAAATTCTTTTCCGTATCGTTGTGCTTTTCCTGCACCTACCCCAACAATATTCTGAAGTTCCTCCATCGTGATAGGATACTGAATTGCCATATCTTCCAAAGAATTGTCCTGGAAAATTACGAATGGGGGAAGATTCTTTGTTTTTGAAATCTTTTTGCGAAGATCTTTAATAATATTGAATAGTTCGAGGTCGACCGTACTGGTTTTCCCCCCTGCATTCATGAAATCGTCTTCGTCTTCTTCATTATATTCATGATCTTCGGCAATGTAAAATGGTACAGGATTATTGAGGAATTCATGGCCTTTAGCGGTTACTTTCAAAAGTCCATAGTTCTCAATTTCTTTTTGAACAAATTGTGCTATCATGGCCTGACGAACAACCGCATTCCAAAACCGAACATCTTTATCACTACCCGATCCAAATATCTCAAGTTTATGATGTTTATAAGTTTTTATAGCGCTGTCCATATTCCCAGCTAAAATATTGGCAATGTGTTCCGATTTGAACTTTTCTTTTACCTCCAGAATAGCCGATAGAATTTTTACAATATATTCTTCTCCTTCGAATTGTACTTTTGGATGTTTGCAATTGTCGCAGTTTTCGCAGTTGTCTGGTAGGTACTCCTCTCCAAAATAATGAAGTAGCAGTTTGCGGCGGCATACGGCTGATTCTGCATAGGCTGTGGTTTCGAAAAGCAACTGTTTTCCAATTTCCTGCTCGGCAACTGGTTTGCCTTGCATAAATTTTTCAAGCTTTTGGATATCTTTATAGCTATAAAAAGTAAGACAGTTTCCTTCTCCGCCATCTCTGCCAGCTCGTCCTGTTTCCTGGTAATAACCTTCCAAACTTTTTGGAATATCATAGTGGATTACATAGCGAACATCCGGTTTGTCAATTCCCATTCCAAAAGCAATGGTGGCAACAATAACATCAAAATCTTCCATCAGAAACTTGTCCTGATTGTCGGCTCGTGTATTTGCATCTAAACCTGCATGGTATGGCAGTGCTTTTATGCCATTTACCCGCAGCATTTCGGCTAGTTCTTCAACTTTCTTTCTGCTAAGACAGTATATTATCCCCGATTTACCAGTATTATTTTTTATGTATTTTATTATTTCTTTCGTTGCATTTACTTTAGATCGGACTTCGTAGTAAAGATTTGCTCTGTTAAAGGACGATTTGAAGTGAGTCGCCTCAAGAATATTAAGTGTTTTGAGTATGTCGTGCTGCACTTTGGGGGTGGCTGTTGCGGTTAGCGCTATAATAGGAGCTTCTCCTATTTCGTTAATAATCGGACGAATTCGTCGGTATTCAGGACGAAAATCGTGTCCCCATTCAGATATACAGTGCGCTTCATCAATGGCATAAAAGGATATTTTTACCTGTTTAAGAAATAAAATATTTTCTTCTTTTGTCAATGATTCAGGAGCTACATATAGAAGTTTGGTTTTGCCTTCAACAACATCATCTTTTACTTTCGTAATTTGAGCTTTTGACAGAGATGAATTTAAAAAATGAGCTACTCCGTCTTCCACACTAAAACTACGCATAGCATCAACCTGATTTTTCATCAATGCAATTAAAGGGGAAATGATGATTGCGGTGCCTTCCATAATTAAGGCCGGCATTTGGTAGCATAACGACTTGCCCCCTCCTGTTGGCATTAATACAAAAGTATTATAACCATCTAAAACATTGCGAATAATGTATTCCTGGTTTCCTTTGAATACAGAAAACCCAAAATATTTCTTTAGGTAATCAGTTAAAGATATATCAGAATAAACTCCCATTTAAATTTCTTTTGACAAATTATAACTATTTAATAGTTAAGCAATTGCATATTTAAGTAAATACAAATATAAATAAAAATAGAATAATTAAGGGTATAGCAATTATTATGCTAGGTTTTTTACTTCAAATTTTAAATACATTTGTACCTAAATTTATGAAAAAAAATCATATAAATGAAATATCAGTATTATTTGGTTAACATCGCAAAATAAAAACTGGTGGCTTGTACGTTTAGAAATAAAAAAAGGTTTTAGGAAGGAGTAGGTCTTATATGGCAAGAGAATTTAATGGTGAAATGTCGTTTTTACAACACTTGGAGGAGTTAAGGTGGCATTTAGTGCGCTCTGTTGGTGCAATAGTTGTTATGGCTATATTGGCATTTATTTTTAAAGATTTTATTTTTGATGGAATTCTTATCGCTCCCAAAAATCCGGATTTCATTACGAACAGAGTCTTTGCTGCGTTTGCTGAAAAAATGAATACTCCCTCACTGAGAATTAACGATAATCCTTTTGAATTAGTTAGTATTTCCATGTCAGGTCAGTTTTCTACCCATATTTGGATTTCAATAATTAGTGGTTTGATTTTAGCTTTTCCTTTCGTAATTTATCAATTTTGGAGTTTTATAAGCCCCGCTTTGTATGAAAAGGAACGAAATAATGCTAAATATGCTGTTTTTGCCATATCTGGGCTCTTCTTTTTAGGGGTCTTGTTTGGTTATTATGTTATAGTGCCTCTTTCTATTCATTTCTTGGGGTCCTATCAGGTAAGTGCCTCCGTAAAGAATACGATTAATCTGCCTTCCTATTTTTCAACAATTGCCTCTGTTACTTTAGCTTCTGGGTTGGTTTTTGAACTTCCTGTGGTAGCCTATTTTCTTTCGAAAGTAGGATTAATAACTCCACAGTTTTTAAAAACGTATAGAAAACATTCGTATGTTGTTATTTTAATTCTTGCAGCCATAATTACTCCACCTGATGTATTCAGTCAGATCTTAGTTACTATTCCTTTGGTTGTGTTATATGAGGTGAGCATTTTTATTTCGGCTGCCATATATAGGAAAAAAGAAAAAGAATCGGTTGCATAACATTCTTACTTTTGCATTGTTTTTGTAGAAAGAGGCATTTCAGGTTTTAACTGAATCTGTCGAACGCTGTTTACCCTATGAAAACGTATAATATTAAAGTATTACTTGTGTGCTTTGGGCTATTCCTTGTATCTGAAAGCCTTTATTCTCAGATAACTAAAATCCGGGGGAAGATTATTGATAAATCTACTAAGGAAGCCGTACCTTTTGTCAATATTGTTATTAGAGGTACTTCTGCGGGAACAATTACCGATTTTAACGGAGATTATTTTTTGGAAACAAAAGTGGTTTCTGATTCCATAATTTTTTCCTGTTTGGGTTATCAAACCATTGCTTTCCCTTTTGCTAAAGGCAGTTTTCAGACATTGGACCTTGAAATGGAGCCGGTAACCACCCAGCTCAATGAAGTGGTTGTTTTACCCGGCGAGAACCCCGCTCACGTTTTACTTCGAAAAATTATTGACAATAAGGAAAAAAACAATCCCCAAAACATTTCCTCGTATACTTATGAATGTTACAACAAACTACAGTTTGATGTTAATAACTTTGATGAGCGTTTTAAGAAAATTAAAATGATGAATAAATTGCAGTTTGTGTTCGATTATGTCGACACATCTGCCATAACCGGTAAGACATATCTTCCATTTTTACTGATAGAATCTCTTTCGGACAATTATTATCAAAGTAAACCAAAAATGGAAAAGGAGCTCATTAAGGCTTCAAAAGTTTCGGGGACCGAGAATCAAAGCATTGCTCAGTTTACTGGAAAAATGTATCAGGATTTTAATGTTTACGACAACAATATTGATATGTTTGGACAAGGTTTTGTCAGCCCCATTTCGAATATCGGCTTAGCGTATTATAAATATTACCTCATTGATAGTACTTTTATTGGAAACAACTGGTGTTACGAATTATCATTTAAGCCCAGGAGGAAGCAGGAATCGGCCTTTACTGGTTTTATTTGGGTTGCCGATACAAGTTTTGCCGTTGTAAAAGTACAGGTACGAATTCCCGATGACGTTAACTTGAATTTTGTGAATGACCTGGTTGCATCGGCAGAATATAAAAAAGTAAATGATTCGGTGTGGCTTCCTGAGGTAGAGTTTCTATTCATCGATTTTAACCTTTCGGATAAAACTACCGGGTTTTTTGGAAGGAAAACAGCCACCTATAAAAATTATGTTGTAAATCAACCTATCTCAACCGAAATTAAGGCCCTTAAAACTAATATAAGCGTTGCTGACGACGCAATGAAGAAAGATGCCACATTTTGGAACAACGCAAGGCATTTACCCTTATCAAAAAAAGAAGAAAATATTTATGCCATGGTAGATTCGGTACAAGGACTACCTATATATCACACATTTATCGATCTACTTAATTTGTTTATTAATTATTATTACGTAATCGGCAAATTTGAGGTTGGGCCTTATTATACACTGTATAGTTTTAATCCGATCGAAGGAAATCGATTTAGGCTTGGAGGGCGCACAAGTAACGATTTTAGTACAAAAGTTATGTTTAATGGCCACTTGGCCTATGGTACCCGCGATCAGAAATTTAAATACGGTGCCGGGGTACTTTATATGCTTGATAAGGAGCCCCGATTAGCAATTGGAGGGAGTTTCGAGAATGATATTCAGCAGTTGGGAAAAAGTAGCAATACATTTTTAAGTGATAATATTCTTTCTTCAATTCTCAGTCGAAACCCTAATGACAAGCTTACCATGGTTAACCAACGGAAAATATTTCTTGAGAAAGAATGGCTTCCGGGACTTTCTAATACAATTAATTTTGGCTACAAGAGTATAATACCGGGGAAAAATGTTCCTTTTAAAGTAGCTCAAATTACAGATACTATTTCGATGGCATCTGTAAAAACGACCGAAATTACTTTAAATACACGGTATGTTTATAACGAAAAATTTGTTGAAGGGGAATTCGAACGCGTTAGCCTTGGATCTGAATATCCTATTATTAACTTAAATCTGACAGCGGGTATTAAAAATGTATTTAGCAGTGGATATAATTATTTTAAGGTAAATTTGAATGTTGAGCATTATGTGAATACTTATCCTTTTGGTTATTTTAAGTATAATTTTGATGCCGGTAAAATATTTGGGAAAGTCCCATATCCGTTAATGGAGCTTCACAAAGGAAATGAAACGTATTCTTTCGATTACTCGTCCTTCAACATGATGAATTACTATGAATTTGCCAGCGATCAATATGCCAGTTTGTTTGTTGAACACCACTTTCAGGGAGCGTTTTTAAATAATATTCCACTGTTAAGAAAGCTTAAGTGGAGGGAGGTCGTTTCGGCCCATGGACTAATTGGTAGTATCAATAGTGGGAACCGCAATACAATGATTTTTCCTGATGGATTATACGATGTTCGCAAGCCTTATTTTGAAGCAAGTGCAGGAGTAGAGAATATCTTTAAATTCCTGCGTATCGATGCTATGTGGCGGTTTGATTACCTGGACCATAAAGATGTGTCGCCTTTTGGTGTGAGAGCTATGCTACAGATTGCCTTCTAATCAAGAATCCGATGGTGCAAAATTAGAATTGACAAAAAAGCATATCTTTGGATTTTTAATCTTTATAAAATGATTCTTCGTACCGAAAATCTTGTTAAGCGCTATAAAAATCGCGTAGTGGTTAAGGGAGTGAGTATTGAGCTGAAGCAGGGCGAAATTGTAGGGCTACTGGGGCCGAATGGCGCCGGAAAAACTACCACATTCTACATGATTGTAGGATTAATTGTACCAAATGAAGGGAAAATATTTCTCGACGACGAAGAAATTACCCATGAGCCCATGTACCGTAGGGCTCAAAAAGGGGTTGGCTACCTGGCTCAGGAAGCTTCTGTTTTTAGGAAACTAAGCGTTGAAGATAACATCAGGGCTGTATTAGAGATGACCAAGTTATCCAAAGCCGAGCAAGCTGAAAAAGTAGAGTCTTTGCTGCAGGAATTTGGCTTAGTGAAAATTCGTAAGAGTTTAGGGATACAACTATCCGGTGGAGAGAGGCGCCGAACTGAAATTGCCCGGGCTCTTGCAATAAACCCAAGTTTTATTTTACTCGACGAACCTTTTGCCGGAGTGGATCCGATTGCTGTTGAGGATATTCAAGCTATTGTTGCAAAACTTAAAGATAAAAACATAGGTATTTTGGTTACCGATCATAATGTACACGAAACCTTATCCATTACAGACAGAGCCTATTTGCTTTTCGAAGGCTCAATACTTAAAGCGGGAACCTCCAAAGAGCTGGCTGAGGATGAGCAGGTACGCAGGGTGTACCTGGGAAAGAACTTTGAATTACGCAGTTACTAATCAATGTCGTTTAGTTAAGAGTTAGGCTTCGACTCCAGCCTGACGAACTGGTATTAGTGTCACACTGGAGTCGAAGTGTGTATTAATTATTCAATTCCTAAACTAAACAACATTGAGTTATTAATTCTTATTCTAATTAAATTTTAATCGGTAGGCTACAACATTATCCTTAAAAAATGTTGGAACTAATAGAATGTTTTGCTCCTTAACATATTCTATATCTGCCGCATTAATTTCTAATGGTGTAGTGTCGAGAATTAATAGCGGCTTCTGTCCTGATTTTATTTCATAAATATGTCCTTGCCAGTCAGAAACTAAATAAGTGCCTTTCCCTGTAGCTGCTATTCCATCAATTTTGCAGGTGTTGTCAACATAGGATGTTATGGCTTTTGTATTCATGTCAATACTTACAACACGACCTCCAGGACCAGCCAATAAAGTATTGCCGTGAGCGAAAAGGCCGTTCACATCCTGAAGTTCGTTCGATTTTAAGAAAAGTTCGACACTCCCTTTTTTTATCGAATAAATTGAAGCATCTCCCATGTCGGAGATATAAACTGTTCCGGATTTATCAACTGAAATATCATTTAATTTTTTTGCGCCTGAGATTGGGTATTTCTTAGTAATTTCTCCTTTTTTTATGTCAATTTCAACTATTTCATCAATATCACTTACATATAATTTTCCTTTATAAACTCCCATGCCTTTTGGTCCGCTTAGTCCTGTTATCCATTTGGCAGAAAGTATGTCACCTTTTAAATTAAGTGTAGAAATAAAACCATTGCCATCTTTTTCCCAAGGGTTGGCATTTACGTTCGAGACAAATACCAAGCCGCTTTCAGCATCGTACAAAACAGATTCCGGTGTTTTTAAATCTGTTTTGGTTTCCCAAATAGTTATTAATCGTTCGTGCTGAAACTTTTCCTGTGCTTGAGCGGTTGGAATGTTTGCCAGTCCAAGAACCAAGGTAGTTATAAAGATAGTGGTTTTGATTTTTGTAGTTTTCATAATTGGTTTATTAAGTTAAAGTTATGATATAACAATTGAAAATTAAAAATTGCAATAATAATTGGAAGATTTTAGTTAAATTTTTTTTAAATCAAAAATTAAATACCTTTGCACCCGGTTTTGCGGATGTGTCGTAATTGGTAGCCGAGCCAGACTTAGGATCTGGTGCCGAAAGGCGTGTGGGTTCGAGTCCCTTCATCCGCACACTAATACCGCCTTTACTACCCTTTTTCAAATATGGATAGTTTAGGCGGTTTTTTTCAAAATAATTCAGTAAATTTATTTTTTAATTTTTCAGGAATGAATATTGTTAAAGAACAAATAGACGTATTAAACGCATTGGTTAAGGTTCGTATTTCGAAAGAAGATTATGAGCCAAATGTTCAAAAAACTTTAGCTGATTATAAAAAGAAAGCCCGTATTGATGGTTTTCGTCCAGGTAAAGTGCCTTCAGGTCTTATCCAGAAAATGTATGGCAAACAAGCCATGCTCGAAGAAGTAAATAAATTATTGTCCGAATCGGTAACCAAATTTTTATCCGATCAAAAAATACATATCCTGGGAGATCCTCTCCCAAGTGAAAAAGAACAAGCTATTATTGACTGGGAGAATCAAACGGAATTCGAGTTTGCTTTCGATTTAGGATTAGCTCCCGAATTTGAATTAAACCTTTCAAAAAAAGACAAACTTAATTTCTACGATATCACTCCTGCTGCAAAAGTAACTGAAACATACCTCGATAGCTATCTTCGTCGTTATGGTTCTTTCGCTACCTGCGATGTGGTTGAAGATGGAAATGAATCGCTTACCGGCAATTTTGTAGAATTAAATGAGGATGGCACGGTTAAAGATTCTGGGATTGTAACTGATAATTCGGTTATTTATCTGGAATTTATGAAGGACGAAAAGCTTAAAAAAGAAGTAATTGGCTTAAAAATTGGCGATACCTTGACTTTTAATCTTCGTAAAGCATATCCTAACGATGTTGAGCTTGCTTCTATCTTGCATATGAAAAAAGAAGAAGTTGCTTCTATCGATTCTGATTTCCTTCTTACTATCAATTCTATTTCGCGCTTCCAAAAAGCAATTCTCAACCAGGAATTATTCGACAAGGTTTTTGGAGAAGGTGAAATAAAATCGGAAGAAGAATTTAAAGAAAAAATTCAAGTTGAGATAAAACATAATCTTCAACGCGAAAGCGAATATAAATTTCGGATGGATGTTAAAGAAGCTTTATTGTTAAAAGCCGATTTTAAATTACCCGAAGCATTCCTGAAACGTTGGATTTTCTCCATTAATGAAGGCAAATTTACGCTAGATCAAATTGACGCTGACTTTCCAAAATTCATGAGCGATTTGCGCTGGCAGCTCATGCAGAATAAGGCAATTAAAGAGCACGACCTCAAAATTAGCGACGAAGAACTGATTGAATTTGCCAAGTATATTACCCGCATGCAGTTTGAACAATATGGACTTCATAATGTTCCTGATGAGAACATCGATAATTATGCGAAAGAATCGCTGAAACGTCCCGAAGAAAAAAAACGGATGATGGAGAAACTTTATGAAGACAAGGTAATTGATTATGTGAAGACATTAATTACCGTTGAAGATAAAGTTATTTCGAGCGAAGATTTCGATAAGTTAATGGAAGATAATAACGAACAATAGGGTCTTACTTGAACATTGTTTAGTTTTTAAATACCATAGTTTTTTATACAAATTGAACAGATCATAAATTCTTAACCTTAAAATTGTACGAATGAATTATCAGGAAGAATTTAAAAAGTTTGCCACAGCAAAGCAGGGGATAAGTAGTTTGACACTTCATAAGTACGCCTCTATATACGATAATTATATTTCTCCAACCATTATTGAGGAACGTCAAATGAATGTTGCCTCCATGGATGTATTTTCGCGTTTAATGATGGATCGGATTATCTTTTTAGGGTTGCCTATTGATGACTATGTTGCCAATATTGTTCAGGCCCAACTGCTTTTCTTGGATTCTGTTGATCCACATAAGGACATTCAAATTTACTTTAACTCTCCTGGAGGTGCCGTACATGCTGGTTTGGCAATATACGATACCATGCAGTGGATTAATTCGGATGTGGCAACTATTTGCACCGGAATGGCCGCATCGATGGCCGCTGTTTTATTAACAGCAGGAGCAAAGGGGAAACGTTCGGCATTGAAACATTCGCGCGTAATGATTCACCAGCCGATGGGTGGAGCTCAAGGGCAGGCAACAGACATGGAAATTACCCTGCGCGAAATTCTGAAGATGAAAAACGAGTTATACGCAATAATCTCCAGTCATAGCGGTCAACCTATTGAGAAGGTCGAAAGGGATTCCGACAGAGATTATTGGATGCGAGCCGATGAAGCGAAGGAATATGGTATGATTGATGAAGTTTTAGATCGTCAAAAACAAAAAAAGAAATAAGTTGAGTGCGATGGATAAGTGTTCCTTTTGTGGGAGAGAGAAAAAGTATACAAATTTACTTATAGCCGGTATATCCGGGCATATTTGTGATGCTTGCGTAGAGCAGGCTCATACTATTGTTGAAGAGGAACTCAGCCAACGTTCGGGCTTTGATATGAGCCATATCAAGCTTAGCAAACCTGTTGAAATTAAAAAATTTCTCGATCAATATGTTATTGGTCAGGATACAGCTAAAAAATATCTATCGGTTGCCGTATATAATCACTATAAACGATTGACTCAGGGAAAACCAACTGACGATGATGTAGAGATTGAAAAATCGAATATTATTTTTGTTGGTGAAACAGGTACCGGAAAAACGCTGATGGCAAAAACCATTGCCCGTCTTTTACATGTCCCGTTTACCATTGTTGACGCAACGGTTCTTACCGAAGCTGGGTATGTTGGCGAAGATGTGGAAAGTATTCTTTCGCGTCTTTTGCAGGTGGCCGATTATAATGTGGAAGCTGCCGAAAAAGGAATTGTATTTATTGACGAAATAGACAAAATTGCCCGAAAAGGAGATAACCCCTCTATAACCCGCGATGTTTCAGGTGAAGGAGTACAGCAGGGATTACTTAAACTACTCGAAGGTTCTGTTGTTAACGTTCCACCCCAGGGAGGCCGTAAGCATCCCGAGCAAAAAATGATTCAGGTCGATACTAAAAATATCCTTTTTATATGCGGCGGTGCGTTTGAAGGAATTGAACGAAAAATTGCTCAACGTCTTAATACTACCGTGGTCGGTTATAATGCTTCCCGTAAATCGGATGTTATTGATCGGGCTAATTTATTGCAATATATTGCGCCTCAAGATTTACGCTCTTTTGGATTAATTCCTGAAATTATTGGCCGCTTGCCGGTTCTAACGTTTCTGAATCCTTTAGATCGTGAAGCGCTGCGGAGAATTTTAACCGATCCTAAAAATGCTATTATTAAGCAGTATAAAAAACTGTTCAAAATGGACGGTTTGGATCTTGTTTTTGATGATCAGGTTTTGGAATATATTGTTGATAAAGCCGTGGAATTTAAACTGGGAGCACGGGGATTGCGTTCTATCTGCGAAATTATTATGATGGATGTGATGTTCGATATGCCGACCGAACCTGAAAAGACCGTTGAAATCACATTCGATTATGCGCAGAAAAAACTTGAAAGCGAAGAAGCACGTAGGTTAAGGGTGGCTTAAAATTTCAAATTGAAATAAAAATTTAACTTTTACTTGCATTTTCAAAAAAATATTTATTGATTTGCAAACAACAAATAAAACAAAAATGATACAGACTAAAAATTGGTGGTGGCACAGTATTTATTTCGATAAGAAGTGAACAGTTAGCCCTATACCCGATTTTTACCAAAATATAAAGGCTTGCCAATCACGGCAAGCCTTTTTTTGTTATAAACCTTTTAAGAACAAAAGTTATGGTTTACCAGGTACGAACAAACATTAAAAAAATCCTTGCCGACACTATTACTCCGGTAAGTATCTATCTTAAAATACGGGATATATTTCCAAATACTATTTTACTCGAAGGTGCGGATTCCCAAGGTAGTCGAAACAGCTATTCGTTTATCGCCCTAAATCCTGTGGCCGAATTTAAAGTTGAAAACGGAGTAGCTTCTTATAGTTTTCCAAATTCCGATAACTCAACTGCTAAAATAACTTCAGAGCAGACAGTAGTCGACTTATTAAACCGTTTTATCCGTTCGTTTGAGTTGGTGAATTTCGATCCTGCAGTAGTTGTGAATGGGCTTTTTGGTTATTCATCGTACGATTCGGTTCAATACTTCGAATCGATAAATTTCAAAGCCAGTCAGGTAGCTGAAGAGCAAATTCCTGAAATACGCTATGCTTTCTATAAGTATGTTATCGCGATCAACCATTTTCAAAATACGCTTACCATTATTGAGAACCTCTTCGATGGTGAAGAAAGTCAGTTGGATTATCTGGAAGGTTTGCTTCAGAATCTAAATTTTGCCGTGTATCATTTTTCACCTCTTAATCACGAAGCTTCCAATTTAACGGACGATGAATATAAAAACATGGTTACCAAAGGCAAGGAGCATTGTCATCGCGGAGATGTTTTTCAGATAGTTCTTTCCAGAGGGTTCTCCCAGCAATTTCAGGGGGATGATTTCAATGTTTATCGCTCACTTCGTTCCATAAATCCTTCGCCGTACCTTTTCTATTTCGATTATGGAAGCTATCGGATTTTTGGTTCTTCTCCCGAAGCTCAGTTGGAAGTAAAAGGGCATAAAGCATATATTCATCCGATAGCAGGAACTTTCAGAAGAACGGGCGATGACGAAAAAGATAAAGAACTGGCTATTGCGCTCTCGAACGATCCCAAAGAAAATGCAGAACATGTTATGTTAGTTGATTTGGCCCGAAACGACCTGAGTCGCAATGCTGAAAATGTTACGGTAGAAACGTTCCGCGAAATTCAATACTATTCGCATGTGTTGCATATGGTGTCGATAGTATCGGGCGAATTGCCTATTGGCGCTAACTCATTTCAGGTAATGGCCGATTCCTTTCCGGCAGGGACATTAAGTGGCGCTCCTAAGTTTAAAGCCATGGAATTGATTGATACCTACGAAAATAAAAAGCGAGGTTTTTATGGTGGTTGCCTGGGTTACCTTGGATTTAACGGAGATTTTAACCATGCCATTATGATACGTTCGTTTTTAAGTAAAAATAATGTGCTGTATTATCAGGCGGGAGCTGGAATTGTGGCCGATTCGAAAGAAGAAAATGAACTCAACGAGGTGAATAATAAACTAATGGCCCTGAAAAAAGCTATTGACCTGGCAAAAGACATTTAATTATACAAATAAATTCACTGGTCTTTGGTTTAAAAGCGGCAAGGACCCTAATAAAAGATAGTATGAAAATTCTTGTTTTAGATAATTACGACTCATTTACATATAATCTGGTTCACGCAATAGAAAGCATTACCGGAGATAAAGTTGAGGTTCGGCGGAACGATAAAATTTCCATCGAAGAAGTGAATCGATTCGATAAAATTGTGTTGTCACCAGGGCCAGGATTACCCGATGAAGCTGGGATACTGAAAGAATTGATAAAAACGTATGCCGGTAAAAAAAGCATACTGGGGGTTTGTTTGGGGCATCAGGCTATTGGCGAGGTGTTTGGTGGGAAACTGATAAACCTGGAACGGGTTTACCATGGTATTGCAACAGACATTAAGTTAGAAGTTGATAATGAGCCAATGTTTAAAAATCTTCCCCAACAATTCAAAGGGGGACGTTATCATTCCTGGATTGTAGAGAGGGAATCGTTACCCGCATGCTTTGAAATTACTGCCACTGAAGAAAATGGACAAATTATGGCGATGCGTCACAAAGAGTTCGATTTGCGTGGGGTGCAGTTTCATCCTGAATCGGTGTTAACTGAATTTGGCCAACAAATGATTGCAAACTGGTTAAAAATGGAATCTTCTTTTTAAGAAAAAAATTTTAGAAATAACTTCAAATACTAAAATATGAAGGCGATTTTAAACTATCTGTTCGAGCACAAAACCCTTACCAAAGCTGAAGCGAAGGAGGTGCTTACAAATATAGCCAAAGGCATGTATTCGCATAGCGAGATGGCTGCTTTTATAAGTGTTTATCTTATGCGAAGCATTACTGTTGATGAACTTACCGGTTTTCGCGATGCTTTGCTTAACCTTTGCATTCCTGTTAATTTGAGCGACTACGATACTATCGATCTTTGCGGAACCGGGGGCGATGGGAAAAATACGTTCAATATTTCTACATTAACGGCATTTGTTGTTGCCGGGGCAGGAGGAAAGGTCGCCAAGCACGGAAATTATGGGGTTTCTTCTGCTTGTGGCTCGTCAAATGTGATGGAATATTTAGGCTACCAGTTTAGTACCGATGAGTCGAAGCTTCAACAGGAAATGGCAAAGTGTGGTATTTGCTTTATCCATGCGCCTCTCTTTAATCCTGCCATGAAAAATATTGCACCAGTTAGAAGAGAGCTGAAAGTAAAAACGTTTTTCAATATGTTGGGGCCAATGGTAAATCCAAGTTTTCCCAGGAAGCAGATGGTGGGTGTGTATAGCCTTGATTTAGCCCGGTTATACAATTACTTGTATCAGCAAACCGATAAGCAATTTGCGATTGTTCATAGTTTGGATGGTTACGACGAAGTGTCATTAACCGGTTCTTTTAAGGTAATTACCAATACAAAGGATTCAATTCTTACCCCTGCTGATCTAGGGATGAATACTGTAAATGCAAAGGATATTGGCGGAGGGGATACGGTGCAGGAAGCTGCAGAAATTTTTATTAACATACTGGAAGGGAAGGGTACCGATTCCCAAAATCAAGTAATACTTGCAAACACTGCCCTGGCTTTGAGTTGTTATTATCCTGGGAAATCGCTGCCAGATTGTGTTGAACAAGCAAAGGATTCTCTTTTTGGGCAGAAAGCTTTCACCGTATTTAAGAAACTTTTAAACCGTTAACATGTCCATTCTCGATACCATTATTGAAGAAAAACGCAAGCATGTTGCCGAGTGTAAAAAACTGATTGGTCAGCATGAATTTGAACATGAACCTTTGTTTAACCGCAAAACCATTTCTTTAAAGGAGCGAATGCTTCAGCCAAATTCTTCCGGAATTATTGCCGAGTTTAAACGTCAGTCTCCTTCAAAAGGAATTATAAACGACAAGGTTTTACCTCAAATAATAACAAAAGCCTATCAGGATGCTGGTGTTGCAGGTGTTTCCATTTTAACCGACACTCCCTTTTTTGGTGGGTTTCCCGATGATGTGATCCTTTCCCGAAAAGAGCTTTCCATTCCAATTCTTCGGAAGGATTTTATTGTCGACGAATACCAGCTTTTTGAAGCCAAAGCCCTTGGGGCCGATGTTATCCTTTTAATAGCCGCAGTGTTGGAAAAGGAGGAAGTGGCGCATTTGGCAAAAATAGCGAGTTCACTGGGACTGGAGATTCTTTTTGAAGTTCACGATAGCGAAGAGCTGGAGAAAATTTGTCCTGAGGTGACTTTTGTAGGGGTAAATAACCGCAATCTCAAGACTTTTGCTGTGGATTTGGATCAATCGATGCAACTGGCAAAACTCATTCCCGATAATTTTTTGAAAATCTCGGAAAGTGGTATTGAAAATCCAGAGACAATAAAAAAGCTTAAGTTATCGGGCCTTAATGGCTTCTTAATCGGCGAATCATTTATGAAGACCGATAATCCAGGGGGCGCATGCAAACGGTTTATTGAACAACTGCAACTTTTATGAAATTAGATCACTGCCTTGTAAAAGTGTGCGGGATGAAAAATCCTGAAAATATCATGGAGGTTTCGAAACTGAAACCTGATATGATGGGATTTATTTTTTATCCTTCTTCGAAACGCTTTGTGGGCGACCAATTTATTGTTCCGGATAATTTTCCAGGGAATATTAAAAAGGTGGGAGTTTTTGTGGATGAATCTATAGAACGAGTTTTTGCTATTGTGAAGAAATGTAATCTTCAGGTTGTTCAATTGCACGGAACAGAAAGTCCGGAATATTGTCTTCGTATTAAAAATAGTGGTGTTGAGGTAATAAAGGCATTTGGAATTGATGAATCGTTCAATTGGAATATCCCGGAATCGTATATCTCCACTTCCAATTATTTTATTTTCGACACAAAAACACCAAAACATGGCGGTAGCGGAAGAAAATTCTCCTGGAAAGTATTGGATAATTACAAACATAATCACCCTTTTTTATTGAGTGGAGGAATTGGCCCGGAGGATACTGGTTTAATAAAATCATTTGTACACCGCCAATGTATTGGAATTGATATTAACAGTGGTTTTGAAACAGGGCCGGGAGTGAAAGATGTTGAAAAGCTTCACTTCTTTTTTAAGGAGATGAAGAAATGAGTCTTCTCCGAAAAGTCTTATACCCCCTAATCCGCCAATTGTGGGACTTAAATTCAATAATTTTCAGACGGTTCCCTGGAGGGGCTAGGGGTAAAACAGATGAAAATCATAGAATTTTGACTTTTCGGAGTGGATTCAGAAATAGAACGATTTAAAAAATAATATAAAACAAACCAAAATACCATGAGTTATTTTGTTGATGAGAAAGGGTTTTACGGAAGGTTTGGAGGAGCTTACATCCCTGAGATGTTGTACGCCAATGTAGAAGAACTTCGCACCCAATACCTGAAAATAATGGAAAGCGATCAGTTCCGAAACGATTACCAATTTCTTTTAAAGCATTATGCTGGGAGACCTTCACCCCTTTATCCGGCAAAGCGGTTAAGCGAGTTGTATAAAACCAATATCTTTTTAAAGCGCGAAGACCTCAATCATACCGGCTCGCATAAACTTAATAATACAATTGGCCAAATACTGATTGCAAAAGCATTGGGCAAGACCCGGATTATTGCCGAAACCGGTGCCGGGCAGCATGGGGTTGCCACTGCTACAGTCTGCGCCTTAATGAATTTGGAATGTATTGTATACATGGGCGAAACCGATGTTCAGCGGCAATACCCCAATGTAATGCGCATGAAAATGCTCGGAGCAGAGGTAGTTCCGGTAACAAGCGGCAATAAAACCCTGAAGGATGCTACCAATGAGGCTATCCGCGACTGGATTAACCACCCCGAAAATACCCACTACATCATTGGCTCGGTGGTTGGCCCACATCCCTATCCCGATATGGTTTCGAAATTTCAAAGTATTATTAGCGAGGAAATAAAATTGCAGCTTAAAGAGCATATAGGAAGGGAATTGCCTGATTATGCCATTGCCTGCGTAGGCGGTGGAAGCAATGCCATTGGAACATTCTACCACTTTATCGATCATCCGGAAGTGAAACTTGTTGCCGTGGAAGCCTCCGGTTTAGGAGTGGATACCAATGAAACCGCTGCTACCATTGCTTGTGGGGAACTTGGGATTATTCATGGAAGCAAAACCTATTTAATGCAGAATCAGGACGGACAAATAACCGAACCATATTCAATTTCTGCCGGGCTCGATTATCCGGGAATAGGTCCGGTACATGCCCACCTGCACGAAACCGGCCGACTCACTGTTATGGATGCTACCGACAAGGAAGCGCTTGATGCCGCGTTTCGGTTGACTCAAATCGAAGGAATTATTCCTGCCCTTGAGTCTGCCCATGCTTTAGCAGCACTCGAAAAAATGAGATTTCGTCCTGAAGATATCGTCGTGGTTACCGTTTCGGGTAGGGGCGATAAAGATATGGACACCTATATCAAGTGCATGAACGATAAATTGTAATCCCTAAATTAAATACAAAATCACCTCCTAAATTTTGTTGATATGAATCGCATAAATCAACTTTTTGAAACGAAATCTGAAAATATTCTTTCTATATATTTTACTGCCGGCCATCCTGAATTAAGTAACATTGCCGAATTAATTCAACTGCTCGAAGAGAGTGGGGTAGATATGATTGAGATTGGCATGCCTTTTTCCGACCCCCTTGCCGATGGTCCGGTTATTCAGCAAAGCAGCCAAAAGGCATTAGCCAATGGAATGAATATTCATTTGTTGTTTGAGCAACTAAAAGATATCCGAAAAACGGTAAAAATTCCTTTGCTACTAATGGGATACCTCAATCCTGTGATGCATTTTGGGGTGGAAAAATTTTGTGCAGAATGTAAAAAAGCAGGTGTTGATGGCGTTATTTTACCCGATTTGCCTATGGAAGAATACGAGGCTTCTTATAAAAAGGTATTTGAGGAAAACGGCCTGCGGTTTATCTTTCTTATTTCGCCGCAGACATCCGAAGCGCGCATCCACAAAATAGACAGTTTGAGCAATGGGTTTATTTATATGGTATCCTCATCGGCAACCACAGGCGCAACCGGATCGCTCTCCGAAGCTCAATTGGCTTATTTTAACAAGGTGAAGTCGTTGAAATTGAAAAATCCTTTGGTGGTAGGATTTGGTATTTCGAACCGCGAAAACTATCTGGAGGTATGCAAATATGCCAATGGTGCCATTATTGGAAGCGCGTTTGTTCGTATGCTCGAAAAGCCTGGCGATTGGACGGTGAATACCCGGGAATTTATAAAATCAATTCAGTAGAATAATAAGGAGAATAAAGATTATTACGCGAAGTTTCGCCGAGTGATTGAAATTCATCCTCTGCGAAATTTCGCGATTCCTTTGCGAACCTCAGCGGAACAGCTTTTCTAAATATATTTAAGCGTTACGTCATCTGCACCAACATTCAATTCCACTTCTTTTCCAAATAGTAGCGGAAGATTCGGCACAAGATGACCTGCCGGGAAATTAAATATTACAGGGAAATCGTAATTATTTAAATGTTCACTAATAATCTCATTCGCATCTTTACCAAAGGGTATGGTGTTGTCTTTCATATCACTCATCCCCCCAACTACCATTCCTTTTAAATTATTTAGTTTTCCGGAAAGTTTAAGGTTCATCATCATCCTGTCGATATGATACAAATACTCATCCAGGTCTTCTAAAAACAGAATGGCATCTTTGGTATCAATATCATAAGGAGTTCCTGAAAGGCTATAAAGCACTGATAGATTGCCGCCAATAAGTTTTCCGGTTGCCTTGCCCGACTTGTTTAATTTGTCTGGTTTAATGCGATAATCAATCGGTTCGCCAAACAATAAATTTTTTAAACTTTTCCACGATTCCGTTTCGCCGTCGGCCGGATTGTAATTAATGGGCATGGTGGCATGAATTGTAGAGCATTTTAGGTGTGTTTGGGCAAATGAATGCAGCACGGTAATGTCACTATAACCGATTATCCATTTTGGAGAAACAGAAAAACCGGAATATTGCAACCCTTCTAAAATACGAACGGTTCCATATCCTCCCCGAGCGCACATAATTGCTTTTATCTGCGGGTTATTAAGCATCGATTCCAGATCAGTTCGACGCTCCAGATCTGTTCCCGCCAATTGATGGTTCTCACTGTAAATATTCGGGCTTAAAACAACTTGTAGTCCCCATGATTCAAATAGTTTAATACAAGGGTAAAGCACATCGGGTGTGATTTTTCGCGATGGCGCAATGATCCCGATTTTATCGCCCAATTTTAAAAAGGATGGATTCAGCATTTTTTCGACATTAAAAATCAGATTCACATAATAAAAGACTCAAATATACCAGCCAAAATCTAAATTTCAATTAAAATTTTGAATTGTAACAAGCCTGTTTCAACTATCTTTGTAAACTTATTTGCAAAACGAAAGATAAAATGTTTAAACGGTATTTAATAACATCGGCGTTGCCTTATGCAAATGGACCGGTACATATTGGACATTTGGCAGGGGTATATGTTCCTGCGGATATTTATGTTCGTTATTTAAGATTGAAGAAAAGAGATGTATTATTTATTGGAGGGTCTGACGAACATGGAGTGCCTATCACTATCAAAGCACGTCAGGAAGGGGTGAAGCCTCAGGATATTGTCGATAAATATCATACCATCATAAAAAAGTCGTTTGAGGATTTTGGAATTTCGTTCGATATTTATTCCCGGACAACTTCTAAAGTACATTATGAAACCGCATCGGGTTTCTTCAAAAAGCTTTACGATAACGGTCAGTTTATCGAAAAAACTACCGAACAGTTTTACGATGAAGAAGTGAAGCAATTTCTAGCCGACCGCTATATTACAGGAACTTGTCCGCATTGCAGCAACGAGAACGCTTATGGCGACCAATGCGAAAAGTGTGGTACTTCGTTAAATGCTACCGATCTTATAAATCCTAAATCGACGCTCAGTGGCAGCGTTCCTGCTATGCGCAGCACCAAACACTGGTTTCTACCTCTCGACGAATATGAACCCTTTTTACGAAAATGGATTCTCGAAGAGAATACCAACTGGAAAACCAATGTTTACGGTCAATGTAAGTCGTGGCTCGATCAAGGCTTGCAACCACGTGCAGTAAGCCGCGATCTCGATTGGGGAATACCTGTCCCTGTGGAAGGTGCTGATGGAAAGGTGCTGTATGTATGGTTTGATGCGCCTATTGGGTATATTTCCGCTACCAAAGAGTTAACTCCTCATTGGGAAAAGTATTGGAAGGACAAAGAGTCGAAACTGGTTCATTTTATTGGGAAGGATAATATTGTTTTTCACTGTATTATTTTCCCGGCAATGCTGAAAGCGGAGGGTACCTATATTCTTCCTGATAATGTTCCGGCTAACGAGTTTTTAAATCTGGAGGGTGATAAAATTTCCACATCGCGAAATTGGGCGGTTTGGTTACACGAATACCTCGAGGAATTTAAGGGGAAAGAAGACGTTTTACGGTATGTATTATGTGCCAATGCTCCTGAAACCAAGGATAACGATTTTACATGGAAAGATTTTCAAACCCGCAACAACAGTGAGCTGGTTGCGATTTTCGGGAATTTTGTGAACCGGGCTTTGGTACTTACGCAGAAATATTTTGAAGGAAAAGTACCTGCAGTTACTGAATTACAGGATTATGACCGTTCAGCCTTGAGCGAAATTAGTATTATAAAAACCAACGTAGAAGAAGCGCTTGAAAATTTCCGTTTCCGTGAAGCATTGAAAGAAGCCATGAGCCTGGCTCGCCTGGGGAATAAATACCTGGCGGATACGGAGCCCTGGAAAATTTTTAAAGATCAACCAGATCGCGTTGCGACTATTTTGAATGTTTCATTGCAAATATCAGCTAACCTGGCCATTTTGATGGAGCCATTTTTGCCATTTACCTGTGTTAAATTAAAGGGAATGTTGAATTTAGGAACTACCGATTGGGAACAAATTGGGAGTACGCCTATTTTGAGTGATGGGCATGTGTTAAATCAACCGGAGCTATTATTCGAAAAGATTGAGGATGCCGTAATTGAAGCCCAATTAAATAAGCTACAGGAACAGAAAAAGCTGAATGAAGCCAAAAATGCGAAAGTGGAACCGCAAAAGCCCAATGTTTCGTATGACGAGTTCTCTAAAATGGACATTCGTGTAGGAACAATTCTCGAAGCAGTTAAGGTCCCAAAAACGGCAAAACTAATGCAGCTGAAAGTGGATACCGGAATTGATGTTCGTACCATTGTATCGGGTATTGCTGAATATTTTAGCGCCGAAGAATTAATTGGAAAGCAGGTTACTGTTTTGGTAAATCTCGAACCTCGTGCTATAAAAGGAATTCAATCGCAAGGCATGATATTATTAGCCGAAGATAAACTTGGAAAACTAATCTTAGTTGGCCCAAATAAGGGGACTGATAATGGAGCCGCAGTGAGGTAAAGTTTTTTTAGGCCCTGATTAGCTTTATTAATTTCAGCGACATGTCGGTAAAAATAATTTTATCGTTGCCATTCGACTCCACATGGTACATCGCTCGTTCCATTTCGGCAAAAATAGATTGAATATTTTGGTCGTTGATAAAAGGGTGGAATTTTTCGGAGAAATCCTGTTCCTTCATAGTGAGCATAGCCAATTGAGGAACTTGCTTGTTTAAAATATAGTTTTCGCGAAGCAAACGAATAGAATAGGCAAGGAAATTTTTCTGTCGCTCCCGGCCAAATGCACAAACCTTTTCGCACCAGTCCAGCAGCGATAAAACATCTTTCTTATAACAGGTACGCATCAATAAGGTAAATAATTCGAAATTTTCGAGGTTTTCCTCATCACTTTGCAGTACCCGTAAGGCAACATTCATATTCCCGTTCGAAATTCTTACAGCATCCTGCACCTGTTGTTCCGGGTAACTGTTTTGAGCAAGAATATAGTTCAGTAAAGCTTCGTCGTTTATTTTTGGAATTTTTATAAGCTGCGTTCTCGAAAGTATAGTGGAAAGCATCATACCGCTGTTTTCCGAAACTAAAAGAAACACAGTTCTTAAGGGAGGCTCTTCAATTATTTTCAGGAGTTTATTGGCCGAAGTAGGGTTCATTTTTTCTGGCATCCACATGATAAGCACTTTGTAGTCGGCCTCAAAGCTTTTCATGTTCAGCTTATGCAAAATTTCGTGGCTTTCGTTTTTGCTAATCAACCCTTGCTTGTTATCAAGACCTATGGCAGCATACCATTGGTTGGCATTAAAGTATGGATTTGTAAGAACCAGATTACGCCACTCTTTAATAAAATCGTCGCTTACAGGGTCTTTCCCGGAAGAAGCCACCGGAAAAGCAAAGTGTAAATCGGGATGAACCAGTTTTCCAAACTTATTGCACGAGGGGCATGTGCCGCAAGAATCTTCAGGTGTGCGATTTGTGCAATTAATATATTGGGCATAAGCAATTGCGAGAGGCAAGTTTCCCGAGCCTTCAGGTCCCAAAAACAGTTGCGCATGACTAATACGATCTTCAGTAACCGATTGAATTAATCGCCTTTTAACTTCATCCTGACCAGCTATTTCACTAAAGAGCATGCAATTAAGAATTAAAACAAGTTTGCAAGATACAAGGATTTTATCCAAAACCCAAGGGAGAAATAGCTTGTAAGTTTTGAAAGTGGTTTAAAATCTATAAAGTTATCTGCGAAATAATCATTTTTTTAAATCTAGAGGACTGAAATTCCTATGTAGTTCATTAAATAAAAGTTAAATGTGTAAATTCGTTTAAAATTCAGATCCATGAAATTCTCACGCGACGATTATAATAACCGAATAGTTGATAAAGCGGGAAAAATACCAGCCGATGAGCCTGTGTTTTTGTTGCGTGCGCAGGATAAACATGCTCCGTCTACGTTACGACATTATGCAGCTTTGCTGGAAGAAGATGGAAATATTGAAATGGCAGAGGAATTGCGCGCCCACGCCCGTCAAATGATTGTTTGGCAAAAATCGGTAAAGGTGAAGAAGCCGGATAAATAAATATTTCTTAACCTAAAAAGCCAACCTTCCTTAAGCAACCTTCAATTCGCTCCCAGGTACGTTCTATATCATTATCAAGGCCAACACTGAAACGGACTAAACCTTCCGAAAGTCCCATTTCGTGTTGAACATCTTCCGGAACTTCCGAGGAGGTGCTTTTTCCCGAGTTACTAAACAGTGTTTTAAAGTAGCCTAAGCTTACAGCCAGATAACCTACATCTTCCATTTCCATCAATTCCATCAATTCGGCAGCTTGTTTCGAAGTAACCAAATCAATGGCGATCATTCCTCCAAAGCCATAGCTGGGATTCATTATTCGTTTTAATGTGTCATGCCCCGGATGTTCAGGAAGTCCAGGGTAAACAACTTTAATACCTGCTTTTTTAAATTTTTCGGCTAGAAATTGAGCGTTGTAGCTATGCTGACGCATTCGGAGATGCAGCGTATGTATGTTTTTTAGAATCGCCGACGACCGTAATGGATCCAATGCGGGGCCAAGTAGCATAGCTGTACCATTGTTTACATCAATCATCGAATCGATAAATTCTTTATCGGAGCAAATAGCCCCGGCTATACAATCGTTTTTGCCATTCACATATTTGGTAAGGCTGTAGACAACAATATGCGCTCCTAAACGTGCAGGGGCAATCATCATCGGAGTGAATGTATTATCCACCACCAGTTTGATGCCATGCTTGTTAGCAATATTTGCTAATGCCGGTATGTCAGATATTTGTAACAATGGATTCGTCATTGTCTCGGTATAGATAAGTTTTGTGTTTGGCTGAATGGCCTTTCCCACTTCATCTATATTGGTGATGTCTACAAAACTGGTAGTTATATTAAATTTAGGCAGGTAGTTTTGAAGGAAGGCAAAAGTTCCTCCATAAGTGGTTATGCTCGAAACAATATGATCGCCAGCCTTGCAAATATGTAAAATTGCACATGTTATCGCAGCCATCCCCGAGGCAGTTACCCATCCTTCCTCAGTGCCTTCCATGACCGCTATGGCATCGGCAAGGTATTTATTACTTGGATTCCAATGTCTGGAGTAAAGATAACATCCTTCAGCTTTACCCTGAAAGGTGTCGACCATGGTTTTTGCCTGCATAAAGGTAAATGTTGCTGAATCGGTGATGCATGGATTTACATCTCCAAATTCTCCGAATTGTTTTAGGTCTTGTATTTGACTGGCAGGATCGAATTTCATAACTATTTTTTTTAAGTGTAGTTGTTTAGGCGCGTTATCTCAAAATTCCTGCTTTTCAGGATATTTAAATATAGTGGTTTACGAAATTCTATTTCTATGATATTCGGTATACCGAAATATGACAAACTTCACACTTGTGAAATTATGCAGGAATAGGTTTTTGAATGATAGGCAAATGGATGGTAAACCTACTCCCTTTTCGGGTTCGCTTTTTATTAAATAGGGTTGAAAAGTTGTACTCATTTTAGGCTACAGTAGTATATAAGAATGTTTTTATCCTCTATTAAATCTAATGAAAGAAAAGGTAAAATGAAAGAGTTAAAAATAAAAAACCCGACTTGTTGGCCGGGTTTTAAATCTCAATATTATATTCAATTATTTAAATCTCCTGGGTAATACCATCCGAAGTAATTTTAATCTTACCGGAGCAGGTTTCTCTGGTGAAGTCGACAGTAACTAATTTGTTTTCAACCTTAATTTCTAAAACTCCCGTTGAGTGGGGTTTTGGTCGTTGTGGAATAGCTGAAACCATCTTTTGTGCTGCCGCTGGCTGTTTCGGTGAATTGATATACATCATCCCAGATATTGAATATGCTTAATCCGGCAAATCCTTCAAGCCAGGTTAAGGTGCGGGTAAAATTCCGGGTAATGAAATAGGTAGGAGTAATAATCTTACCATTTTCCAATTGAATTTTGATAGAAGGTTTACCATCAACTAAACCAAGGTTCGTAACTGTTTTTTTACCTTGTATCTGAACACTGTCGTTAATAATAAAGTTTTCGAGAGTTATGGTCCTGACAGCTCCTGCCTTGCGGATTCTGGCACTTTGAGTAATTTTTATGGTGCCGTTTTTCTTTATTCCACTGTTGGATGCATAATCGGAATAGGTAATGGTGATTTCTTTTGGAAAAATCGTGGAATCACCGGCTCCTTTAGTTACTGAAATTGTAACACCTCCGACCAACGAAGCGCTTTTTGTACCGGAAGTAGGATATTTGTTACTTTCGAGGGTAGACATTACATATTCAGTTTCTGTAAAAATATCGTTATAAGCATTGTCCGAAGATACATCGCTCTTGGCAACCACCATGGCCTGAGCAGTAGTTACATTTTTTTCCTCATCTTTCTTACACGAACTCACAATAAAAAAACCCGAAAGGGCAACTGCTGAAATAGATAAAAAAATTTTTGTTTTCATACGTATGGAGTTAAATTATTATTTTAAACGTTCAATTATTACGGTAATTATTAAAAATAGATTTACGAGGTTTCAGTTTTTTTTGTGATTGACGTCTTTTTATTTTCACTTATTTACTAACTATTTGTTTGTTATGGTTTTGTTAAAAATGTTTTTATTTAGAAACATCGGAACATGACTGAACTTTGGTTTCGATGAATTAAAAAACAGTCTCCTAACTTCTCTACATCATTAATAACTTCGAAATGCACAAATTATTTTCAGCAATTGCTTAATAATGCTTTGTTGTATTTAATTCCTCAAAGAAATGTCATGTTTGCTCCAACGATTTTCTTCTATATTTGCGGCTAATTTTAAAATTGGGAATGGGAAAGCTAAAACTTGTTTTTGTGTATGTAGGGGTTACCATTGCTATGGTATGCTGGAGTTTGTCTTTTATATGGTATGGCGATGTTTATCATTTTCTTTCTCCTTTTACTACTATTCTTTTCCGATTAGTTATTTCGGGTTTAATCCTTTTTACAGTTTCATTCTTAACCCGGCAATTGCAAAAAGTCAGTAAGGCCGATATTAAGTTATTTCTTTTACTGGCTTTATCCGAACCATTTTTTTACTTTATTGGCGAAAGCCTTGGTATACAATATGTCACCCCAACTGTTGCGGCGGTGATGATCTCGCTTATTCCTCTTTTAGTTCCTGTTTTTGCGTATTTTATACTGAAGGAGCAAATTATTAAAAAGAATATTGTTGGGATTGTCATTTCGTTTGTTGGTGTGATATTGGTTATTCTAAATAAGGAATACCAATTTACGGCCTCGTTAAAGGGTGTTTTATTGATGGGACTTGCAGTTGTTTCTGCTGTATTTTATTCCATTGTTCTTCGGAAATTGGCCAGTAACTATAACCCGTTAACCTTAATTAGCTGGCAAAACAGTATTGGAGCGGTGATGTTTTTGCCTTTGGTGCTGCTGTTTGAGCATGATAAACTTGGTCAGATCGATTTTAGCTTTTCGTCGGGAATGTGGGTCCCATTATTAAACCTTAGTGTTTTTGCTTCTTCTATAGCTTTTTTATTATATACCTATAGTGTTCAGTCGTTGGGAGCCTTTAAAGCAAATATATTTACGAATATGATCCCTGTATTTACTGCCGGTTTTTCGTTTTATTTGCTGAATGAAAAACTTCTTTTTCATAATTATATTGGGATTTTACTGGTGATTTGCGGGCTTGTTTTATCGCAACTTAAATCGATACGAAAATTGCGAAGGAATACCAAAAGCTGAAGAACAAATGGAATATCCCATACCAGATCCTGAAAGTCTGAAAACGATGGCAGCAAAAGCTGCACCTGTCACTCAACAAGTTTTTAAGCGCTGGAAAAAGAAGCCTCCCCGTCAATTAGATGCTATTGTTGAAGAAATTCATGAAGAAGTTTTTAGCAAGCTCGATTGTTTAAATTGCGCGAACTGTTGTAAAAGTATCAGTCCAGCCCTTTACTATAAGGATATTGAGCGAATGGCCTCGGCATTGCGTATGAAAGCCGCCGATTTTATGGACAAATACACGCAGATGGACGAAGACGGGGATTATGTTTTTCGTCAAACACCTTGTCCTTTTTTAATGAGTGACAATTATTGCCAGGTATACGAAAGCAGGCCAAAAGCCTGTCGCGAATATCCGCATACCAACCGCACCCGCTTTTATCAGATTCTCGACTTAACATTAAAAAACACCTATGTTTGTCCTGCTGCCTATTATGTGGTTGAAAAATTAAAAACCTCAAGCCTTTAAAGTTTGGATTATAATTTAAGGTCAGTTCGATGTAACATAAAAGCTATTTGATTAATTATCAGCAGCGATTTTTCAATTGTGCATTTTACCTCCCCAACCCTCCTTACCCGCGATAGCTATCGGGGGGAGGGCTAACTGTTGCTTCGAAGCAGCAGTTATAGCCCCTTTT
>JAIFLU010000127.1 GCA_020048915.1 Bacteroidota bacterium
GAACCCTGTTCTCAAAAGGAATGGGGTGAAAAATAGTATCTATTGCTCATTATCAATTATTTACAAGTATTAGCTTGAGGGCTATGCCCAATTGGGGGATTAGGGGGTAAATACTTTTCGGAATAGATTCAAATATTGAAAACTAAATTCAATATTGTTAATTGATTTTCTTATTATCTAATCACACTTCGACTCCGCTCAGTGTGCCACTTTTACTGAGTTGTCAGGCTGAGCGGAGTCGAAGCCTGGTTAGTTTGTATAACATTATATAACTTTTATTTACTGAAAGAGAAGAGCGTTTTCACTTATATTTTCACTAAACATATAAATATGACAAAGCATTTTATAGTGACATTATTTCTTGCGACAGTATTTCATTTTGCTGCAAATGCCCAGCCTGCCGAATGGGAAAATCCTAAAATTAACGGAATTAACAAAGAACCAGCACGAGCCTCGTTTATGGGCTACGATAACGAAAAAGCTGCCATTGCCGACGATTACTCGAAATCGCCCTGGTTTCAATCTCTTAACGGTACATGGAAATTTAATTGGGTAGCACAGCCCGAAAGTCGCCCGGTTGATTTTTACAAAGATAATTTCGATGTAACAAAATGGAAGGATATTCCTGTACCCAGCGATTGGCAAATGCATGGTTACGATTATGCCCACTATGTAAATATTGCCTACCCGTTTCCAATGAACCAACCTTATATCGATCATAAATATAATCCGGTAGGTTCTTACAAGCGTACGTTTACAATTCCTGAAAAATGGAAAGGGTTGGATGTTTTTATCTATTTTGGTGGGGTTAACTCAGCAATGTACCTTTGGATAAATGGCCAAAAAGTTGGATATAGCGAGGACAGCAAAACTCCTGCTGAGTTTAATATCTCGAAATACCTGCGTTCCGGAGAGAACACCCTGGCAGTGGAAGTTTACCGCTGGTGCGATGGCAGCTACCTTGAGGATCAGGATTTCTTTCGGCTCAGTGGTATTGAACGCGATGTATTTCTTTATGCAACGCCCAAAACGCGGATAGCTGACTTTTTTGCCACTGCCGGACTTGATGCCCAATATGTTAACGGTACCCTCAATTTAGATATAAAACTTAAAAATAGTAGTAAGGATGCAAATCCAAATTTAAGCCTTTTGGTTAATCTTTACGATGCGGCCACTGGTGATAAAGTGTTTTCCGAAACAAAGAAAATTAGTGTAGCCGGCGAAGGTGAAAATGGCCTAAACTTCTCTGCTATTGTGAATAGCGTAAAACAATGGTCGGCAGAATTTCCTAATTTGTATAATCTTACGTTACAGTTAACCGATTCGAAGGGGGCGTTGTTACAAGCGACCGGATGCAATGTAGGCTTCCGTACCAGCGAAATAAAGAATGGTCAGTTGCTTGTTAATGGTAAAGCTATTCTTATTAAAGGTGTAAACCGCCATGAGTCCGATCCTGTTACAGGTCATGTTATTTCTGTAGAGTCCATGATGAAAGATATTCAGCTCATGAAGCAGTTTAATCTCAATGCCGACCGGACAAGTCATTATCCAAACGATCCGATGTGGTATAAGTTATGCGACAAATATGGTATTTATCTATACGACGAAGCCAATATTGAATCGCATGGCTATGGGTATAGTCCCGATAAAACATTGGGGAATAATCCTGATTATTTGTTAATGCACATGGAACGTATGACGAATATGGTGGAACGCGATAAAAACCATCCATCCATTATTGTTTGGTCAATGGGTAACGAAGCCGGCACCGGAACCAATTTTCTTGCCACTTATAATTGGACAAAGAACCGTGATAAATCACGTCCGGTTAGTTATGAACGTGCTGAGCAGGACACCAAACTTACTGAGCGCCATACCGATATCATTGGCGACATGTATGCTGGCATTAAACATATTGAAAAATACCTGGCCACGAATCCCGACCGTCCGTTTATTTGGGTGGAATACGCTCATGCAATGGGGAACAGTACCGGTAATTTCCAGGACCTATGGGACTTTGTGGAATCAAATCCTAAGCATCAGGGCGGTTTTATATGGGATTGGGTCGATCAGGGATTTACCAAAACGAATGATAAAGGACGCAAATATTTTGGCTACGGTGGCGACTTTGAACCAAAAGGAACTTATACCGACTTAAATTTTTGTGCTAATGGACTGGTTGGTCCCGACAGAACGGTTCACCCTGGAATATGGGAAGTAAAAAAAGCCTATCAATACATAAAAGTTCGTCCGGTTAATTTAGAAGCTTACCGTTTCGAGGTGAAAAATATGTTTGACTTTGCCTCGCTGAAGGATTATAAAATTAAATGGGAAATTCTGGCAAATGGCGTATCTATCCAAAAAGGGGAACTCCCTGTGTTGGATATTGCTCCACGTCAATCGAAAATTGTTCGTCTCGACGAAGTAAAACTGATCCCTCAATCAGGAGTTGAATACTTTATAAACTTCTATGCCGAATCGTTGATCGGTACCGAATTAGTTCCAGTTAACCATATTGTGGCAACGGAGCAATATAAATTGCCGGTATCGGTTGCTAATTTTGAATCTGTTAAGGATGTTTCTAAAAAAGTAGAAGTAAAAACGACTTCCGAAAAATATACAGTTACAGGAACGGGTTTCACGATATCTTTCGATCGTAAGGCGGGTAACCTTGCCGGGTATAATTTTAAAGGAAGCGAATTGGTAAAAGAAGGAACTCAGATTAACTTCTGGCGTGCACCAACCGATAACGACTTTGGCAATAACATGCAAAACCGTTTGAAAGTATGGAAAAATGCCGGCAAAACCCGCACGATTATAAGTGATTCGCTGGTGAAAGTAGGGACCGGCGAAGTTCATGTTGTTTTTAATTTCAATCTGCCGGACGTGAATGCTCAATACCGCAGCGAATATGTAATATATAGCAACGGCGAGGTAGTGGTGAATAACTCCTATAAGGCAGGAACACAAACACAACCCGAATTACCTCGCTTTGGAATGTTTATTACTTTACAGGGAGAATACGATAATATGAAATGGTTTGGCCGCGGTCCGGTTGAAAACTACCAGGACCGCAATACTGCCTCATTAGTTGGTTTTTATTCTTCTAAAGTTGCCGACCAATTTGTACCGTATGTTCGTCCACAGGAAACTGGCAATAAAACAGATGTTCGCTGGTTATCTCTAACCAATAGTAGCGGCAAAGGCTTGAAGTTTTCGGGAATGCCACTTTTGAGTATTAGCGCACTTCATTTTACAATGGAAGATCTGGATCCGGGATTAAAGAAATTAAATATTCATCCTGCTGATTTAGAACCAAGAAAACAGGTGAACGTTAACCTCGATTTAGCCCAGATGGGTGTTGGTGGTGACAATAGCTGGGGAGCGCTGCCTTACGACCGCTACCGGTTATTTAATAAAGACTATTCGTATAGTTTTAGAATTAGTCCAATTGAATAACAGTTAAAGAAATGGTTCGTTTTGCACTACGGATTTCGAGCCAATATAGAATTTAAAAATCGTAGTATTTACTTAACCTTTAGGGCGCATTTTTTAATGCGCCCTATTTTTTTCTAAAGCATTTAACTTGGTAAGCCAAATTAATGTTTGAATGGACCAAGGAGTAATGGCCTGTGCATGTGATAAGTTGTCGAGTAAATGCAGCTCTATTTTTGCCGAGTCGGCTTCCAGTTTCAGTATCTCCTGTACCATATTTTCCGACTCAAATACCGGAACGTCCATATCTTTCTTTCCATGGACAAATAATAATTGGCCATTTGGTTTCCATGCAACTACACTATTTATTTTCAATTCATCTCGAATAGGTTCATATTCAGTACCCGTTTCGAAATTGTCGATAACGTTTCGAGTGAAAAATTGAGCTACAGAGTCGTTTAGCTGATCATTAATTTGTCCCGTTGTATGTAATCCGTCAAAAAGCCCTGGAATTCTGCTTCTGTAAGGTTCGTTAAAGAATTGGTCAAGAGATATGTCCAAAAGGCCGTTTCTGCGGTGCGATTCAATAAAATAAGGTAAATAGGACGGCGATCTGTAATAATTTCCCTTAAGGATATGCGAAGCAACTTCCATAAGGTTATATGCTCCAGCACCACATGATGCACCAATTAAATTCATGTTTAAGGTATTATTTTCCTCTAATGCCTTAAAAGCAGAGAGTGTAGCCCAGCCTCCCTGCGAATATCCCATCAGGTAAAGGTCTCCATTCGATTTGCATTTAATGGATTCATCGTTTAACATTTCCAAACAAGCTTTCACTAAATCTATAATTACGGCATTATTTGATTCGCGGTGATAGTAAGGATGCAATATATGCTTAGAAGCTCCAAAGCCCAGATAGTCGGGTATCAATACTATATACCCGAGACCCGCACTGTTTTGTAAAAGTGCAAACTCCTGGCTGTTTGTATTTAAACTGGGAGCTTCATTAATACTAGCGTTGGTCCCATTCTGAAAGCTTAGTATTGGCAGGGAACTATTTGCTCTTGGTATACATCCTACTCCTGATACTTCAATTTCTATTTCTCGAAAAATAGTTTTGTACTTTATTATATAAATATCGACATCAACTGTTGAATTTGTAGGTATTTCGGCAGTTTGAGGATAGAGAAGTTTAAATAACGATAAGTTTGTTTGGATCGATTGCGCCGATAATGTACTTACTTTTTCGAAGCTAATTAAGGTTTTATTGGCTGATGGCTTTTGCTCCTCTTTTTTGCAGCCCCCGAATGTTAATATCAGAAAGATAACTGCAATAATAGTTGCGACATTTGCCTTACTTAAAATAGTTGAATCCATAATTGAACGTATTAATGTTTAGGAAATAAACAATTAATGGAAGCGATTTACTTTAAAATACAAAAATACTTTTTGTATGAATTATTGATTTTTAAAATTACCCCGAGATAGGAATAGAATATTTTTGAAATAATTCAGAATAATCCAAAACTTAATTAAATTTTTGTTCGTATTAGCCCTTAAATTCGATAGCTGATATTTTTTAGCTTCTTAAACAAAAATAAGATTTTAGTTTTTTAATGGCAAAAAAATGAGTAATTTAATATGCCAAACAAACCAAATTTGTAACCAAATCAATAAATTAATTTACCAACCCTAAAAACATATTCTGGAGGAAATTCTATGGACATTACGTTGATTTTCGCTTTTGTTATTCTTGCGGCCACTGTTCCGTATTTATTAGTATTAAAAGCCTTATTTAAGAATTCGATTGTTTATAAAATTGGATTGTATAATATCCCCATGATTTATCTTTCTCTGTGGTGTCCGTTTTTTGTCGCCTCAAAAAGCTTGATTCACTTAATTTGGGGAGTTCCGGTTGTTCTGGTTTCAATGTTTGTTTGTTATATTTTAATTGGACGGTATATCAAGAAGCCGTTCACCGTTATTGCCGATAAAGTTGAAGGGCTATCTCATGGCGATTTGAGGATGGAACTAACAGATGAAATAGCTGACCGGAAGGATGAAATTGGTTTGATTGCCAATTCAATTTCTCAGCATATACATAAGTTGAAAGAGGTGGTTAAAAATATTCACACAACGTCGTCGTTGCTTTCAAATACTAGTAAAGAGTTAAATAATAATTCGCAAATGCTCTCAAAAGCAGCAAACGAGCAAGCTTCTTCTACAGAAGAAATTTCTTCGTCCATCGAAGAAATGGCCTCCAATATTCAACAAAATACCGATAACGCTTTCCAAAACGAGAAGATCGCCAAAGCTATTTTTACGGATATTTCAAAAATGCAGGAAGCTGCTCAACGAAGTTTGGATGCTGTTAAAGTAATTGCCGATAAAATTACCATTATCAAAGACATTGCTTTTCAAACAAATATACTTGCGTTAAATGCCGCTGTTGAGGCTGCTCGTGCTGGAGAGCACGGTAAGGGGTTTGCCGTAGTGGCATCTGAAGTTCGCAAACTTGCAGAAAAAAGTAAAGTTGCTTCGGATGAAATTCAGAGGTTATCTCATCAAAGTGTAACTGCAACGGTTGATGCCAGCGAGTTGTTAAGGGTTATTATGCCTCAGGTAGATAAGTCCTCTAAACTTATACAGGAAATAGCTGCAGCTTCGTCCGAGCAGAACTTGGGAGCCAACCAGGTTAACAATGCTATACAACAACTAAACAGCGTAGCACAGAATTCGGCAGGCACCTCCGAAGAAATGGCCGAAGTAGCGGATCAGCTGGAGAGCCAAGCACAGGATTTATTCCAAATAACTGGCTTTTTTAGAATTAAATAAGATATTTCGTAAATTATTGCTCTGGAAAAGTACCGTTGCCACCGATGGTACTTTTTTTATTTTGAAGTTGACTTTGCCAATGAAAATTCCGTAAATTTCACTCAACAGTTTTTGGGTTTTTAAAAAATGACTAGTGGGACATCCTTAAAGTCATGCCCTTGTGTTTAGAGTTTCACAATACGGAGGATTTAGAAAATATATCAAGATGTTTGTATTCGTTAAGCTATTGGGAGTTTATTTATTTTTTCTATTGGCCATGCCCGAAGTATTATACGCACAATTACAGGAGAGCGACTATTCAAAGCTTCGAATGGAAATGGTTAAGGTACAGATTCAGGAAAGAGGTGTAACCGATTCCAAAGTTATATCTGCTATGATGAAAGTTAAAAGGCACCTGTTTGTGCCTGAAAAATACCGGAAACTTGCGTATAAAGACGGGCCTTTAGAAATTGGGGAAGGTCAGACTATCTCGCAGCCATACATTGTTGCCCTAATGACGGAATCTCTTCATCTAACCGGGAAAGAACGGATATTGGAAGTTGGCACCGGCTCGGGCTACCAGGCTGCAATTTTAGCGGAGATTTGCGATTCGGTTTTTTCCATAGAAATAAAGCCTGCATTAGCCAATAGGGCCAAAGTACTTCTTAAAAGCTCAGGATATAAAAATATACTACTTAAAACCGGAGATGGTTATTTAGGCTGGCCTCAAAAAGCTCCTTTTGATGCTATCATTGTTACCTGTTCTCCAGTGAAAATACCTCAACCCTTAAAGGATCAGCTTAAAGTTGGTGGTACTATGATTATTCCTGTTGGTGATTTATTTACGCAAGAACTGGTATTGCTCAAAAAAAATGCTGATGGATGGGAGATTAAAAAAATTGCCCCTGTTCTGTTTGTGCCAATGATAAACGAGCAGGGTAAGGAATATTGATTAGAAGCAAACCTTGTAAATTCGCCAACGAATAGATTTATATGTATTCTTCAAATGTTAATTTTATATAAATATTGTCGTCTTTTAGGCTAATTCAAAATGAATGAACTAATTTTCACGTTCACTATTCAGAAATTTTAAAATTTGAATACCCAATATACTTTAATCATATAATATTCATTATGAAAAAATTAATCCGGATTGTGGTTTTTCTCTTATTTTCGGTACTTACTGGTTTAACGAGCTTGCAGGCACAAGTAAGAATTTCTGAAACTACCATTGTTATCCCTACATATCAGGTGGGGGAGCCTGAAACAACACCATTATTTTATACCCCCGAAGGGTATCAGGGGGCACAACTTCGCATATATCCATACCCATATATAGGTAAGCTGAGTGATAAAAAGCTTGATAAAATTTACAAAGCGATTATCCTCGAAAACGAATATATTAAAATTTGCGTTCTGCCAGAATTAGGAGGTCGTTTATATTACGCTCAGGATAAATCGAACGGATACGACTTTATTTATCGCAATACGGTTATTAAACCAGCCCTTATTGGTATGACCGGAGCATGGATTTCCGGAGGGGTAGAATGGAATGTTCCCCATCATCACCGGGCTTCCACATTTATGCCGGTTGATTATAAGTTGGTAGAAAATACTGATGGTAGTAAAACGGTTTGGGTAGGAGAATTTGAAAAACGTTCTCAAACCAGATGGTGCGTTGGACTTACAGTGTATCCTGGAAAGACCTATGTTGAAGCAACGCTGCGTTATTTAAATGTTACTCCAGTGGTTAATAGTTTTCTTTTCTGGGCAAACGCTGCCGTTCACGCCAACCAGAATTATCAGGTGGTTTTTCCGCCAGATGTTGAAAAAGCTGTATTTCACTCTAAAGTTGCGTTTACCGATTTTCCGGTATCGAATACACATTACCAGGGGAACGATTTCACTAAAGGTGTAGATGTGAGTTGGTGGAAAAATACTGCCTCGCCTACCTCCTTTTTTGCCTGGGATACCGAAAAGGACTTTATGGCCGGAATAGACCATGGGAAAAATGCAGGTACTGCAATTGTTGGGAACCATTATATTTTTTCGGGAAAGAAGTTTTGGAACTGGGGGAATAACGATGTACAGCGAATGTGGGACCAAATGCTTACCGATACCGATGGCCCCTATCTAGAAATGATGACAGGCATGTATTCGGATAATCAACCCGATTATAGCTGGAATAGTCCATATGGCTTGAAAAATGGTACCATGTATTATTTCCCTTTTAAAAATCTTTCGTCGGTTAAGGAAGCCAATAAAAATGCAGCATTAAATATTGAATTAAAGAATGGTAAAGCTTTGGTTCAACTTTATGCCACTTCCCGAATACCTTCATGCAGACTGATTGTTTTTCAGAACGGGAAAGAAATAGCTACCCGACAAATTGACCTTGATCCGATATTGCCGTTTTCGGAGGAAATAAAAGTTCCAAACAATGTCAAAATTGAAGAGCTTTCATTAATGGTGCTGGCAAATGATAATTCAACATTAATTGAATATGCGCCAACCGCAAAAAAGAATAGTCCGGAGCCCGAGAAATACGTTGCTCCCAAAAATCCGTCCGAAATTTCAAGAGCCGATCAGTTGTATATGGAGGGTCTTCGTTTGGAACAATTCAGCAATAGTTCGTACGATCCGCTTTTGTATTATAAAGAAGCGCTAAAGCGCGATTCAAACCATATACTCACTAATACACAGTTGGGAATACATTATTTAAAAGCATTACGATACAACGAGGCTCAAAAATACCTCGAGCATGCCGTTGCTTCGGTAACACATAATTACACTCCTTCTAAAAACGGAGAACCTCTCTATTATTTGGGTGTGTGTTTGTTTTATCAGGGAAACTATAAAAAAGCCTACGATATATTATATAAAGCGTCATGGAATACTGAATGGGCATCGCAATCCTATTACCTGCTTGCTTTAATCGATTGTTTAAATACAGATTATAATGCTGCTATTGATAAGTTGAGTGAGTCAATTTCAGCAAATACAAATAATGTGGAGGCCATCAATCTTATGGCAATTATCCTCCGAAGAAACGGGGAATCCGAATTGGCGGCTCAAACCATGAAAGAAGCTGAAAATATTGATCCTTTAAGCCTTACCAGTGCTTTTGAGCAATACCAGATCGATAAAAAAAATACGGGGATGGTGGCTGCCAATAAATTAAGGGCATTCTACCGTGATGAAGCGGATAATTATCTGGAAACAGCTTCGCGGTACCTGATAGCCGGGTTTTATAGCGATGCGGTAGAATTATTACATTTGGCTACCAGTAAAGATTTGCCTAAAACATCTTCGAATCCTTTAATTTACTATTATCTCGGTTATTGTTATTTTAGAACCAATGAATTAGCCGATGCCGCCAATTGGTATAAAAAAGCCTCTACAATGAATCCCAATATTAGTTATCCCTATGGAAACGCTTCACTAGCTGTATTAAATAATGCTGCGGAAACAAACCCGCTGGATGCTTCAGCACACTACCTCTTAGGGAATTTATGGTGTAACGATCACCCCGAATTGGCCTTCGCGGAGTGGGAAAAATCTGTTTCCATAAATAAAACGGTAGCTGGATGCCGCAATCTTGCCTTTTTACAAGCAAACTATTACAATAAACCGTCTGAGGCAATAGCAAATTTAGATAAGGCTTTTGAATTGGGGTCGACCAATCCGATGCACCTTCTCGAAAGAGATGTATATGCCGAATATGCCGGAGTTGATCCTGCATTGAGATTTTCTTTTCTGGAGAAGAATGCAAGTATTACAGCCGCATGGGATAAAACCGAGCTTCGGCATGCCGAGTTGCTTATTTTTGCAGGGAAGTACAATGAAGCAATTGAAATTTTAAAAGCACAACATTTTTTTATTGCCGAAATAACCACTCTAAATCCGCATATAGTATGGACTAACGCCCATTTGGCACGAGGGATTCAATACCTTCAAAACAATGAGACGGAAAAAGCCATTGCCGATTTTCAGGAAATATTTCGCTTTCCCCGTAACCTCGAAATTGCCCGTGATTCGAAGATTGTGCTGGCGAATTATTGGTTAGGCAAGTCTTACCTGAAAAAAGGCGACGCGAAAAAGGCCAAAGAATATTTTACATTGATGGCCAATAATAAAGAAACTTCTTTTGGTTGGGGAGCTACCGGGAACGGACTTTTACCTTTTTATCAGGCTTTGGCCTGGCTGGAATTAGGGGATAAAGCAAAAGCCAATGCAATTTTTAATCAGCTAATTTCCAAAGGAAACGAACTGTTGAATACCAAATATCATGAGGCTTCGGTTGATAAATCGGTAAACATTCGCCAATCCAGAAGGATGGATAAAGCCGAGGGTTACTTATATTTGGGTTTAGGAAATAAAGGTTTGGGGAAAATGGATCAGGCAAATGAAATGTTTAAAAAAGCTTTTGAAATATATCCTTCCTTTTTTGATGTAAAACTGGCGGGTATGCAATAGAATTAAAAAACCCGGTAAGCAATAATGTTTCCGGGTTTTTGATCCCTCCATTAAAAAAGGGCAAAGCATGTATTTTTTTACTTTATTGCGTATCGGAGCGACAAGGCTAAACCATCATACCAAATGCGGTCGTCGCCAACAAAATTGAACGCAGGTTTCCAGTCTAATCCAATGTTTATAGGAACTTCGTCAAAAGTATATTCCAAACCTCCAATAAAATCAATTCCAATAGTTGTATGGCTGCCATAATAATGGGAATAAGCATAATAACCGCTGTCCCAAAATCCTAAATGCCCGCCAATACCGATAAACCAATCGAGGTTTTTAACCCCTTTAAATGGTTTTTGGTGTTCGTATAAACCGGTAATTACAAATCCGTTCCACCGGAAGGAGAGTAAACCTTCTAAACCCTTGTCGTTCTTAACAAAATGTTTAACGGTAAAGCCATTGAAAAAACCGATCCTTCCGCCCAGTCCGGTTTTGTATTGTTGTGCTTGCAATGCAGTTGCTGAGAAAAGGAAGAAAATTGTTCCAATAACAGTTTTTCTAATCATAGTTTTCATTTTTTACTAGCAAATATTTGGGTTAACATAATTTTTCAAAAAAAGGATACGAAGATATCGTTTACCGGGTTTCACGCTATTTTGATAACAAAAATTCTTCCAACAAAAGCATCAAATAGTTGTTTATCATTCATCATAACGAATATGTTAAAAGTCCTCCGCTTTAAAGTGTTTTACTAATTTTTCTTTCATCTATCGCCATGTCGTCTCAACCAAAATATACAAATTACCTGATTAACGAAACCAGTCCTTATTTATTGCAGCATGCCCACAATCCTGTTAACTGGTATGCCTGGGGGGAAGTAGCGCTCGCAAAGGCGAAAAATGAAAATAAACTCCTGTTAATCAGTATTGGCTATTCAGCGTGTCATTGGTGCCATGTAATGGAACACGAATCGTTCGAAGACGAGCAGGTGGCTGCTCGTATGAACGATCATTTTATTTGTGTTAAAGTTGATCGCGAAGAGCGCCCGGATATCGATCAGATTTATATGGATGCTGTGCAAATGCTTACAGGAAGGGGAGGGTGGCCGCTAAATTGTTTTGCTTTGCCTGATGGGAGGCCTGTTTTTGGCGGGACCTATTTCCCGAAAGAAAACTGGATGCAAGTGCTGGATGGAATTTTCAAGGTTTATCAAAACGAGAAAGAGAAAGTAATTGAACAGGCTATTTCCATTACTCAAGGGATAGGAGATATCTCGCCCCTGTTAAACCTGCACGAAAAATCGGTTCTTTCTCCAGGCGATGTAGAGGAATATTATCAGGAGCTTTCTAAATCGTTCGATATGGAATGGGGTGGGAGTAAGGGTGCCCCTAAATTTCCTATGCCCGGCAATTATCTGTTTTTGTTGCGCTATCATTATCATTTTAAAAGCCAAGTAGCTTTCGGGCATTTAAAACTTACCATGGATAAAATGGCCTTGGGAGGTATTTTCGATCAACTGGGAGGCGGATTTGCCCGTTACTCCACTGATGGAAACTGGAAAGTGCCCCACTTTGAAAAAATGCTTTACGACAATGCCCAGTTGGTTTCGTTATATAGTTTGGCCTATAAGGCAACCCACGACGAAAATTACAAAGTTGTAGTAGAAAAAACGCTTTGTTTTGTCGAAGAAGAGCTTTTGGATCCTAACGGAGGTTTCTATGCTGCCTTGGATGCCGATAGCGAAGGCGAAGAAGGAAAATATTATGTTTGGACGAAAAATGAAATCGTTTCAATTCTTGGGAAAGATTCCGATTGGTTTTGTAATATCTATTCAATCACCGAAGATGGCAATTGGGAACATGGTAATAACGTGCTTTTTCCGGAACATTTTCCTGAAAGAACAGAAAAATTGATTTATTCAAAGCAAAGGTTGATAGCACAGAGAAATAAGAGAATTAAACCAGGACTGGATAACAAAATACTCTGTAGTTGGAACGCTTTGATGATTCTGGGTTATCTCGAAGCTTATGAGGCGTTCAATAATAATTCATATTTGGTTACAGCTGGGAAAGCTGCTTTATTTTTAGAGAAAAACCACTTGCAAGACGATGGTGGTTTATTCCGGGTTTCTACCAAAACCAAGAAAATTGAAGGATTTCTGGACGATTACAGCTATACCTCTCTGGCATTTCTGAAGCTATATGAAGTGTCGGGCGATGAAAAATGGCTAAAACTATCGGAGCAACTTGTTAATTATGTAGTAGGGAATTTTTACGATCGGAAAACCGGACTGTTTTATTACACGGCAACTTCCGATAATTTTGCCCGGAAGCACGAAGTACACGACAATGTTACTCCATCGTCGAATGCCGTAATGGCAAATGTTTTGCTTCGCCTGGGAGGCCTACTGGAACGCAAAAGCTTTGAAGAGATGGCCAAATCGATGGTACAGTCGATGACTGCTTCTATTAAAAAATATCCGGGTTATCATGCCCATTGGGCGGAGGTGATGAGTATGCTTGTCTTCCCTGTAATTGAAGTTGTTATATGCGGTTCTAAAGCAGATGAATTAGCCAAAGCCTTTCGAAACCAATATCTTCCCAATGTAATACTGAGTTACTCATTAACCGAAAGTAGTTTACCCCTTTTCAGAAACCGGTTTGTCAACGATAAAACATTTATTTATGTATGCAGGGGGAATGTTTGCGAGCGCCCCGTTGAAACTATTGAAGAAGCTTTTAATCTGTTGAATTTTAAATTATAGTTATTGAAGTTTTGTGAAATAAGAAATAATTTGAGGACTTTCCTACCACTCTGGGTAACAAGGTTCTATATTCCTTAAAGTGTACTGGTCATTCTGAGTGTAGTCGAATGAATGATGGGAGGGTGTGCGCTGAAGGCTGAAAGTACCAAACATCCAGCTTTCGCTTTCAGCTTTGAGCTTTTTCCTTTGAACTATTCTCTTACAACTTACTGCTAGTTAAAACTATCTCTTCGGGTCTACCCATCGACTTCGCTCTGGGTGACATGGTTCTCTTCAATAAAGTTTACTGGTCATTCTGAGCGTAGTCGAATGAATGATGAGAGTTTGAAAGTACCCAGTTTCCAGCTTTGAGCTCTTTCCTTTGAACTATTTCTTACGACTTACTACTACCCACTTACTACTAGCTCTCCGGGTCTACCCTTCGACTTCGCTCTGGGTGACATGGTACTCTTCCCTAAAGTTTACTGGTCATTCTGAGCTATCATCCTGAGCGCAGACGAAGGGGTAGTCGAATGAATGATGGGGGGACTTACGTTGAAAGCTGAAAGTGCCAAACTTCCTGCTTTTGCTTTGAGCTCTTTCCTTTGAACTATTTCTTACGACTTACTACTACCCACTTACTACTTATTTAAGCTGAAATACAAGAATTTACTAATTTTCGCTTTGAGCTTTGAGCACTTTCCTTTGAACTACTATTCTATCACGGATAAATCTTCTCATTCCTCTCCAACATTTGGACAAACTTATCCAGTTTGGTTTTTCGAAGTTTCTCATTGGTGGTTTTTTGCAGCCGGTGAAGAATAGCATACCTGTTTACACTGTTCAAACGTTGAAAGAACAATTTTGCCATTTCATTTTTATCCAATTCCTGCTGTAAGTCTGCCGGAACAGTTATTTTGCTTTGCGCTTCGTAAGCATTATCCCACATGCCATTGGCTTTTGCTACCTCAATAGCTGCAAAGCCTGCCAGTTTCATATCTCCGTTCTTGATTAAGCGAATTGCTTTATCCTTATTTATTTTCGACCAGATACTTTTCTTTTTCCGTTTGGTAAAATGCTGTATCCATGAAAGTTCATCGTATTTATTACTTCTGCCATCAATCCAGCCAAAACATAAGGCAACTTCAACAGCTTCATCATAAGTAACCGATAAGAGCCCCGATTTCTTTTTTGCAATTCGAAACCAAATACCAGAAGATAGGTCATGGTTTTCTATCAACCAGTCGTGCCATTGCTGAATATATTCAAAATGGAGTATGGGTAAGTCCTTATCCATAATTAAAAATTATCGTTCATTATCTATGGGTTTAACATACGTGTAATTTGATTTGTTCAGATAAAAATTTATAGGTTAAAGTTATAATTAACTTCTTGTAGTTTTTTTATTCTGCTTTGCTTGAGAATCTTATTTTTACAAAGTAACTTTTATGCCTTAATTGACTTTTTCTAACTCTTTTGAATTATGAATACAATACCATCCGAAACCATCCTTATTCCTGCCAATCAGATGAAAGCGGAATTTCAGCGGATACTGCTTTCCATTGGTTTTAGTAATGATAAAGCTGAGCAATGTGCCGAAATATTCACAGTAAATAGCATCGAAGGAATTCATTCACATGGAGTGAACCGTTTTCCCCGGTTTGTGAAAAACACGAAAGATGGCTATGTAAAGCCCGATGCCGAACCATCGTTTGTTCATGCAGTTGGCTCGCTGGAGCAGTGGAACGGAAACCTGGGCCCGGGACCATTAAATGCCAACTTTGCTGCTGAAAGGGCCATGCAACTTGCCGATAAAAATGGGTTGGGATTGGTAGCCTTAGCCAATACAAACCATTGGATGCGCGGCGGAACTTATGGCTGGCAGGCTGCAAAAAGGGGATATGTATATATGGGATGGACTAATACCGAAGCCAATATGCCTGCCTGGGGAGCCATCGACCGGCGCCTGGGAAACAATCCCTTTGTTATTGCTGTTCCTTATAAAGAGGAGGCTATTGTCCTCGATATGGCTATGACGCAATTTTCGTATGGGAAAATGGAAATGTACCAGCAAGAGGGGAAAGACCTTCCCTTTCCGGGAGGATTTAACAAGCATGGTGAGCTGACTAAAAAACCCGGAGAAGTTCTTGAATCATGGAGGGCACTACCTATTGGCTATTGGAAAGGAGCAGGATTCTCGTTACTGCTCGATATTCTTGCAACCATCCTGTCGGGAGGCTTAGCTACACACGAGATTAGTAAAAGAGGTGTTGAATATGGTATTTCGCAAATTTTTATGACCATAAGTTTGAATAAACTGCATAATTTTCCTGCCATTGAAAATTCTATTCAACAAATTATTGACGATTACCTTCAATCGGTTCCGGAGAGTGAAAATGCCACTATTCGCTTCCCGGGCGAAAGCATTGTTAAAACCCGTAAAAAGAATTTGAAAGATGGTATTCCCGTAAACAAAGAGGTGTGGGACAAAATTATTACGCTTTAAAGTGCATTTATCAGTTTCTTTTCCAAAACCTGAAAATTCCATAGCATATAATCCCTTCGCCGACCCAGAACAGATACCAGTTGAATTTTACGGGAATATAACGGGTGGAGAGTTCATACAACTTTTCTTTCGGGATACTCCATATTTCGGTGATCGAATAGAACTGAAGCATATAGTTGGAGTAATCCCAGGTAAAAGCGACGATTAAAACAAGCGAACCAATAATAAGCAGTGTCCATTCAAATATCGAAATCCTAACCTTGCTGTGTTTTTGATTGGCTTTCAGAATAAATAAGGCAAAAACAATCATGCTGATGGATACAATAATAGGAGATATTACCGGCCCTACCCAATTGGTTGGGATTAGAAAAAGAATATCCCAGGTCATGAACGATTCCGGCCAATTCAGCAATAACTTCAAAAACACATAGTAGAAAATGTCCCAAACAGCAAATGAATATATAAACCAGGCAAAGCGTTCCGAGCTGTTTCTTCCGGCAATAATTCCAATTCCTAAAAGCATAATGATGGTAGCGGCTTCGCGGAAAATTTCGGTAATGGCCAGTTGTTCATTCATGGTCGCCAATGGAAACTCAAAGCCATGAGGATATAAAATTGCCCGGAGGTAAACCACCACCGACGATTCGAGATAACCCATGGCTATACTGAAAAATGTAACCCAGAATAATGCTTTTGGAAGTTTCATAGAAATAATTTTGAGGAAATACTGTGAATAATACTTTATTTACAATTAGTTCTACTTCTATGTTGTAATCCAAATTTTCGGAGCATTATTTTTAAGTATTTCAAAATAATCTCATATTTTTATCATTGTAAAGCCTA
>JAIFLU010000137.1 GCA_020048915.1 Bacteroidota bacterium
ATTCGTGGAATGCAATTACATTTGCGCCTTCGTCTGAAGCTTTTTTAGCCAATTGTTCTATCACTGACAAATTATAATTTTTATCGTCGCTCCTGTTTTCGAACTGAGCGGTAGCTATTTTTAGTTTGTCCATAGTAAAAGCTTTTAAAATACTATTATAGGGTGCTGTTCAAATATCTGCAGCTAACATTATTTATATCCCTTTTCGATCATGCCAAATTGGATTAACTTAATTATTAAGAATCTTTTTGGATGTTACGGATTTTCAGGGCAATGTTCCATTCCTAAAAATAGGTTCTTTTTCAATATACTCCAACCAATTGCGCAGGTTTTCCAAAGCATAAAATTGATAAAAATGAAACAATAGGGAGAGCTGAACGAAAAGCAAGAAAGTAATTACAATTTATGCTTTTGGGAATAACTCTATTATTTACTCCATTTGATTTTCATTTAATGCAAGCTGTTTTAAAAATTCAATAAAATGCAGTCAATGTGTTACTTTCCGAACAGCCTACAACAAATATTTATTTCATCATCCGTCAATTCTTGCATATCCCAGTGTTTCAATATCCTGTATGGTTTTTGTTAAATACGTTTTTCCATCATTTATTACATACATAGAATCACAAATATCAATGATGTACCTGTACAAATGGTCGGTAAGTATGATTCCTTTATTTTCCTTTTCTCTTAAAATTAAATGCTTAATGGTTTCCACGTGAACTGGCATTACTTGCGAAAATGGCTCATCGAGCATGCAAAACTTTGCTTTTGAAACCAGTATGGCGTAAATTTCCAGAATTCGCCGCTCTCCACCCGACAAATTACTAAATTTCGATTTGTATAATTTATCAAATTCAGGAAACTCCTTGACAAAATCGGAAAAACTTAGTTCGAAATCTTCAAAAACCCTTTTGACGGTCAAAAATTTGGGAATAAACCGACCTTGTGGCAGATAACGTATGTCGTTAGGATTACGGTAGCTATCATAAAACGGAAGCCCATTCAGCCGCACAGACTTATTGTTTGGCGAAATTTCCCCGTAAATAATTTTCATTAAGCACGATTTCCCCGTCCCGTTTCTACCTAGCAGACCTGTAACCTTTCCGGTCTCACTTTTCATATACACATCCTGCAAAATTCGTTTCAAATCAAATTCGAGGATTACACTATCAACTTCGAGGATATTTGTCATCGAATTTTTGAGGTTATAAGCAGAAATACTATAAATAAAATCAAATCAAACAACAGTGCCGAACTCCATAACGTTAACTTCGACGAACCGAGGTTTTTAAAATAATAAAACTCCTCGCGTTTATAGCTGTTGATAAAGAAAAAAAACAATGCCAGCGTGACAATTTTAAACCAAAAGAGTGCCGGAAACGTTTCAATACCATAGGTGTAAGCAATAATTGCGCACGCTAGCGTTATTATCCAACTTGCGAATGCAAACGATATGTAAAATGTAATTATTAAGCGTAGTTGCCTCATTTTTTAGTGGATAATGGTTTTATGAACAGGTAAGTGTTGTTTTTAGCAATTGTAATTATTATCATTCTACTTGGCTATTAGTACCATTCTCCATTCCAGGAAACATATTCTCTTATTTTTAAATCAATATAGTTTCTTAGGCGCTTCAATGTTATTCGAGAAATATTGTTTAAAAAATCCTGATTTGAGTTTCCTAAATTAATCAACTCCGAAAGCTGGTGTTTTATATTCATCTCAAGTTGAATCCTATTAGAAACTCCAATATTGTTAACTAAAAAAGAGTCAATATATGGATTCCATTGGATTTCAGTTCCCTGAAATATATAGTATCGGAAGTTTTGCCTCGATAAAAAAGATAATTTAGACACCGCTTGATACGTCATAAAACCTTTAACTTCAACATGCAAATCATAATCGGGCAAATAAAGGTCTGATTTGGGAGACGACTTGGATTGACTTGTTTTCCATGGATAATCATCAATCGGAACTGGTTTTTGTTCTACAAACGCAATATTATTTCTTGTCAGAAAATCCTTTATTCTATTTTCAAGCTTGCTCATCTACTAAAATTAATATTAAAGCACACAAACGCCCAAATACAAAAACTTCTCGACACACGCTTTTGCCCCACAAATATTTTGGCATACCTGGTTTATTAAACAATTGCATCTGTAACCCTATTAATTTCCGATTATGAATTTTCAAGGTAGCGTTTGGTTTCTAAAAATAAGCTCTTTTTCAATACGCACCAAACTATTAATCAACTAATCCAGGAGCTTGTAACAAAAGGCTAGTCGTTGAAATGCTCAATTTATACAAAAAAAACATGTTCATTATTAATATGATACAACAACTTCTCGAAACCTATTATTTTCTTTCAAGTTTTATACAATTCGACCTTTGACTATTGTATAAAATCAGTCGACCGTCCCGGATTTCATAGGTTTTAACTTCTCCAATAGCGTGAAACCTGTCTCCCCATTCCGGTTCGTTAATCTCTGTAGTAATAACATTTTCGAAAACAATTCCTCCTTTTCTGTCAATAGTAAAGTTGCCCGAGAAATTATTCGTAACCGTTCTTCCGGTAATAGTTCCATGGATGGAATCGGTATGAATAAAATTCACCGTTACGTCGCCATTATTAAACTCCGTCCAGGTATTGGCATCGGTTTTAGTGATTCTTACAGCTCCATAGTTTTCTTCGTACGATACTACTTTCCAGTTTCCTTCCAGCTCATAGGTCAAAAGTTCATCATTTTTATCGCAAGCATAAATTATAATTGCTGCAATCAATAGCAGAAGCCATTTTTTTGTAAAGGATGAATTTTTCATGGGGTAGATTTGTATTCGTTTTCAATCCAAAAAACTGTAACCGAAAGACCGAGATAAAACTAAATGGTTGCGCTTTTTTAAAGTAAAAATAAATATCTACAAAGCTTCGTTGATACAGTTTACCGCTCTTTGGAAACTAGGAAATGTAAAATTTGAAAGACAAGCTAAAGCCGACAGATTTATAAATCAATAAATTACACGAGTCAAAGCCTTATTTCTCTGTGAACCTCTGTGGCTTCTCTGTGTTTCTCTGTGTTATAGAAATATTGCACGGAGAATCACGGAGGAGAATCAACTAAATATAATCTCATTAAAAACGGCTTACTTCTCCTCTTCCTTAAACCAACCCGAATACATCAGGTAATTATTCGCAATTTTCTCAATCATTTCTTTTGTTTGCTCGGGCTGAATATCCTTCAGCTTTTTGGCAGGATTTCCTCCATAAATGGTTCCCGGCTCTATAATGGTATTGGATAAAACCACTGCCCCTGCTGCAACAATGGAGTTCTCTCCCACCACCGTATGGTCCATAACAATTGCCCCCATGCCTATCAATACATTATTGCAAATTTTCGCCCCATGAATTACTGCATTATGGGCAATTGAAACATTATCGCCAATTTCGACAACCGATTTCTGATACAATGTATGCAATACCGCCCCATCCTGAATATTCACTTTATTCCCGATGCGGATCGAATTAACATCGCCCCTTAAAACGGCATTAAACCATATACTGCAATCGTTACCAATTATCACATCGCCCACAATGGTTGCATTTTCGGCCAGGTAAACATTTTCCCCGATTTTGGGAGTAAATCCTCTTACTGATTTTATTAATGCCATATCTCATTTTTTGAAAATGCAAATTTACCATCCTTTACAATCACATAAGAAAATAAAGATGACAAATTTCAGTGTTTTACAAAATATAATTAAACCCAATAATGACGGGTAAAATACATATTTTTGCCATCTTTAATGAACAATTTCACTCAAATTCCTTTATAAATAAGCTACCTTTAATATAAATCGATCTACTAATGAGTAAAAATACAGAGCGAGTTGAGCTTGACAATGTTGTTGTTAAATTTGTTGGCGACAGTGGAGATGGGATGCAACTTACAGGCACCATTTTTTCTGATTCTGCGGTGAAGGAAGGAAACGACATTGCCACATTCCCTGATTTTCCGGCAGAAATACGTGCACCACACAATACCGTTGCAGGTGTTTCCGGATTTCAGGTTCACGTTGGAAAAAAAGAAATTCACACCATTGGCGATTTGTGCGATGTGCTGGTAGCCATGAATCCAGCTTCTCTTAAGTCGAACATTAAATGGGTAAAGCCAGGATGTACAATTATTGTTGATGTCGATACGTTTGACGAAAAAGCATTCGACAAAGCCGGATATAGCGCCAATCCACTTGAAGATGGCTCCTTAGGCATTTACAATGTCATTAAGGCTCCTATCACATCCATGACCAAAAAGGCTTTTGAAAATCTCCCTGATGGTTTCAAAATTGCCGAAAAATCGAGAAACATGTTTGCATTGGGTATTACGCTTTATTTATTTAACCGCGACCCCAAGTTCTCCCTCGAAATGGTTCAGCAAAAATTTGCTAAGAAACCTGAAATTGCCAAAGCCAATAAGCTGGCCCTTGAGGCGGGTTACAGTTATGGAGAATCAATTGAAGCGTTGCATTCTTATTATATTCCTCCAGCAAAAATTGAAAAAGGGAAATACCGCATTATTACAGGAAATGTAGCCACTGCCTGGGGACTGCTTGCTGCTTCGGAACGATCAAAACGTCCGCTTTTCCTTGGCTCCTATCCTATTACCCCAGCCACCGACATATTAATTGAACTCGCAAAACATAAATCGCTTGGCGTTAAAATTTTTCAAGCCGAAGATGAAATTGCAGGAATTTGTTCTGCACTTGGCGCCAGCTTTACCGGGTCACTAGCCATTACGACTACTTCGGGCCCCGGATTTTCGTTAAAAAGCGAAGCAATGGGTTTAGGTGTTATGACAGAACTACCGCTGGTAATTATCGATGTTCAGCGTGCAGGTCCTTCTACCGGCTTACCAACCAAGTCGGAGCAAGCCGATTTATATCAGGCGCTATTTGGCCGAAATGGGGAATGCCCACTGGTTGTAATGGCTGCATCGTCGCCGGTTGATTGTTTTTATGCCGCCTACGAAGCCGCAAAATTAGCCATGGAACACATGACCCCGGTTGTTTTGCTAACCGACGGTTATATTGGCAATGGCTCACAGTTATTTAAGATACCTAAAACCGCCGACCTGAGTGATATTATTCCACCGATTGCAACTGCAAACGACCCGGACTATAAACCCTATCGCCGTAACCCCGAAACGCTGGTGCGCCAATGGGCTTTGCCAGGCACCGAAGGATTACGCCACCGGATTGGCGGACTCGAAAAAGACAGCACTATGGGAACTGTCACCACCGACCCACTTAACCATGAATTAATGGTAAAATACAGGGCCGATAAAATAGACAAGATCGCCGACTTTATTGCTCCGCTTGCTGTAACCGGCGAAGCCGAAGCCGATTTATTAGTTGTTAGCTGGGGAGGGACAGAAGGCTCCGTGCTTACCGCCGTTAAAGAACTTCAGGCCGAGGGCAAAAGTATTAGCCATGCACATTTTAAACATATTCTGCCAATGCCTAAAAATACAACCGATGTATTTAAAGGCTTTAAGAAAATCCTGGTTTGTGAGCTTAACAGCGGACAATTTGTGAATTACCTCCGTATGACACATACCGGATTTATCTATCATCAATTTAATAAAGTTCAGGGACTCCCTTTTATGGTAACCGAACTCGTGAATAAATTCAATAAAATGCTGGAGGAATAATTATGCTCTTAAATAAAACGATAGAACCAAGCGACAAACAACTTTCAAAAGAAGACTTTGTAAGCGACCAAATGGTGCGATGGTGCCCTGGATGTGGCTCCCACGCTATTTTAAATTCTGTTGAACAGGTTTTTCCTAAAATCGGATATAAAAAAGAAAATTTCATCATCGTATCCGGTATCGGATGCTCCTCCCGCTTTCCTTATTATGTAAACACCTATGGTTTTCATGGTATTCACGGGCGGGCTACAGCAATTGCATCGGGGGTAAAAATTGCAAATCCGGGCCTCAGTGTTTGGATTGCTACCGGCGATGGCGATTCGATGGCTATTGGCGGCAACCACTTTATCCATATTATCCGCCGAAATATGGATGTGAACATCCTGTTATTCAACAATCAGATTTACGGGCTTACAAAAGGACAGTTTTCTCCGACCAGTCCGGTTGGAACTGTAACCAAAACCTCTCCACACGGCACTATTGAACATCCGTTTAATCCGGGCGAATTAATAATGGGTGCTCAGGGAACGTTTTTTGCACGAGTTACCGATACCAATCCCCGGATGATGACTGATGCCATGTTTGAAGCTGCAAAACACGACGGAACAGCAGTAATTGAAGTCCTTCAGAACTGTATTATTTTTGCCGATAAAGTACATGCCAGTATTACATCGCGCGATTTCAGGGATGACTACCAGCTTCACCTGCAGCATGGACAACCCATGATTTTTGGAAAAGAAAAAAATAAAGGGATCCGAATTAATGGCACCAAACTCGAAGTAGTTACTATCGGTGAAAACGGAATTACACTGAAAGATATACTAGTCCACGATCAATACAGCGTTGATCCGGGAATCCACCTAATGCTTGCAAAATTGTCGGCACCCGAATTCCCTGTTGCCCTTGGAGTAATTCGCTCAGCAAGCTTCTCTACTTACGACGATCAGGTAGTAGATCAGATAAAAACTGCAAAAGCCAATTCGCGGATTCAATGTGTTGACGATTTGCTCAATAGCGGAGATGTGTTTGAAATTGATTAATTGTTTGAATACTTCGTCTGCTAAACCATTTTATATTTAAATTAGGGAGCTAAACCCGTTTATGTATTAGCCCAAACTTTCCAGATTTTTAAAATCTGGAAAGTTTGTTAACCGATTTGGCTCATTATAATAATATTTCTCTCCTTATCCGAATCCTTTCCTTTTAAAGTTCATCATCATTTCAAAACTATTTTTTGTACTTTTAAAATTATCTCTTAATTCGATTATTGAATAACAAATTTTAGCTACAAATGGCCCTAAAGCCTGACCTCATTGATCCTGAGAAGTTTTCGTTCCAGGAAACTGCCTTCAACCTGCTGATGCAAAAACGCATCAGCCGTGTTTTACTTATCTGTAGCAGTTACGATGCGTTTATGCTCGAAGAAGATGGCCGTATTGACGAGCAGATTTTTAACGAATATGTATCGCTGCACCTTCGGTTACCTCCCCGGTTTGTACATGCCGATTCTGCCGAAGAAGCTTTTAAGATTCTGAAAAACGACCATATTGATCTGGTAATAGAAATGCTCAGTATCCGCGATTTGGATACATTTGAACTGGCCCAGCAAATAAAAACCTCTTATCCCGCTATTCCTATTGTTGTGCTGACACATTTTTCGCGAGAAGTTTCCATGAGGCTTCGAAACGAAGATCTCAGCGCTATCGATTATGTCTTTTGCTGGTTGGGAAATGCCGACATTCTGCTGGCGATCATAAAGCTAATTGAAGACCGGATGAATGCGGAATTCGATATGGAAAAAGTGGGGGTTCAGGCAATATTACTCGCCGAAGATTCTATTCGTTTTAATTCAATTTACCTGCCCATCCTTTATAAAATCATATTCAAACAGTCGCGTGAATTTATGAAGGAGGCGCTGAACGAGCACCAGAAAATGCTCCGAATGCGGGGACGCCCAAAAATTTTGCTTGCTACTAATTTCGACGAAGCATTATCCCTTTACAATCGCTATAAACATAATTTACTGGGGGTAATTTCCGACATCAGTTTTAAAGATGATTTACGAAAAATAGACGCCATTAAGGGAGGTGTCGATCTTTGCCAGATTATTCGGAAAGAGGATCCTTTTATGCCCTTCATGTTTCAATCGTCAGACATTATAAATAAAAACCTGGCGCAAGAGCTAAATGTCGGCTTCATACATAAGCACAGTAATACATTGTCGCTAGACTTGCGCGACCGCATACTTCAAAGCTTTGGATTTGGCGATCTGGTATTTCGAAATCCGGAAACCATGCAGGAAATAGCAAGGGCCTCCGATTTGCAATCGCTGCAATACATGATTATGAAAGTGCCCGACAATTCGTTCACCTTTCATTCTTCGCGAAACGAAATATCTAAATGGCTTAATGCCAGGGCGTTATTTTCTATTGCAAATCTATTCCGACAGCTTCGAATTGAAGATTTTAATAATCTCGAAGAAATTAAAAACTATATTTTTAAGGCGATTGGAAATTACCGCTTAACTAAAGGCCGTGGAATTATCGCTACATTTAACAAAGAATCGTACGACGAATACCTGACCTTTAGCAGGATAGGCGAAGGCTCCATTGGAGGAAAAGCGCGAGGTCTTGCATTTTCGAATGCATTGATAAAAAAATATAAGCTCTTTAATAAATTCCCAGGTGCTCTTGTTACTATTCCACGAACAGTGGTAATCAGCACCGATTACTTCGAGGAGTTTATGGAATCGAACAAGCTTTACGACATTGCCCTTTCGGACTTAACCGATGAAGAAATATTAGGTCATTTTTTGAAAGCCAAACTATCAACCCGGCTTCTGCAAGATTTACATGCCTATATAAGCGCTGTTAAAAACCCTATTGCCATCCGCTCATCGAGTAAACTGGAAGATTCGCACTACCAGCCTTTTGCCGGAATTTATTCGACCTACATGATTCCCCGCCACCCAAGCGATGCAGCCCTTACCATTAAGCCATTAAGCGAAGCTATAAAATCAGTTTACGCCTCGGTTTTCTATAAAATCAGTAAGGCCTACATGACGGCTACATCGAATGTTATTGATGAGGAAAAGATGGGTATTATTCTTCAGGAAGTTTGCGGAACGCGTTATGGCGACCGCTTTTACCCAACGCTTTCGGGAGTGGCTCGATCAATCAATTACTACCCTATAAAACCCGAAAAACCGTCGGATGGTATTGCTAATATTGGCTATGGGTTAGGAAAATACATTGTCGACGGCGGGCCATCCATTCGGTTTTCTCCTAAATACCCTAAAAAAATTATTCAGTTAGCAAGCCCCGAATCAGTTTTAAAGGAAACACAAAAAACATTTTTTTCCTTAAACCTGGCCCCCGATTCTTTTATTCCGACTACCGATGATTCTGCCAATTTGTTGCGTTCAAAAATCACCGAAGCAGAAAACGACCCAACATTTAGGTATGCAGCATCTACTTACGATTTAGAAAACCATGTAATTCGCGACGACATAACCAATCCAGGGAAACGGGTAATTACCTTTTCGAACATTTTAAACCATAATGTATTTCCACTGGCTGAAATTTTAGATACACTACTGGCGATTGGGCAAAAAGAAATGGGCGCACCTATTGAAATTGAATTTGCAGTAAACCTCGATACACCTGCTGGTCAGCCTAATATTTTCAGCTTTCTTCAAATCCGGCCCATCGTGGTAAACGAGCAGCGTATTACTTTTAAACTGGAAAAAGGCGCATCGGAGAATAATATTGTTTACTCAGAAGCTGCTTTAGGCAATGGAATCATCGACAATATTTTTGACCTGGTCTATATTAAAACGGAAACCTTCAAATCTACCGAAACCAAGCTCATTGCCCAGGAATTAGACATACTGAACCACCAGTTCCTGACCGAAAAGAAAAACTATGTTCTAATTGGTCCGGGAAGATGGGGATCCAGCGATCCCTGGCTAGGAATTCCGGTAAAATGGCCGCAAATATCCGAGGCCCGCATTATTATTGAATCGGGACTCGAAAATTTCCGGATAGACCCCAGTCAGGGAACCCATTTCTTTCAGAACATTACCACTTTTGGTGTAGGCTACATGACCATAAACCCTTATATTAAAGATGGCTTTTTAGATATTGCCTACCTCTCGGAACAACCAGCCCATACCGAAACTCCCCATCTCAGGCATATCCGTTTTATCAACCCAATTATAACTAAAATTGATGGGCGGCAAAATATTGGGGTAATATACAAGCCTTTAATATAAGTATTTACCTAAATTCTACTTTGACAAGATTGTATAATATCAAATGATAAATGATTAAATTGAATAATATGTAAAACCTTTAAAATTACAAATCCAGTAACACTTTTCCGGAATCTTTTAATAACCCGATTGACCAGCGAATAATTACCCCCGAACTGATAATAGCGCCCAAGGCATCGAGCCATATAATATTCCACAACATGGCGGCAGTTAAACCAATAATCGCGGTAACACTTGTAAGCGCATCGGCAATTACATGAAGGTAAGCTGCTTTAATATTATGGTCGGAATGCTCATGCTCGTGATGCAATAAAAATGCACTAAATAGACAACTATTCATCGGTTAAAAATAGCAATTCACCGATTTGGAATTTTTATCAGCGAAACTTCAATATATTTTCGTTGCATATAAAATCTATAAAAATGGAAAAACAACATGTTTGCCCTTGGTGGCTTGGATATACATTTATTCTCCCAATACGAAAATACCAACACGATCCCCAAAAGATTTTGGCTCCACATATAAAACCAGGGATGAAAGTAATGGATTATGGCACTGCTATGGGATACTTTAGTATTCCGTTAGCTCAAATGGTCGGCGAAAGAGGAATGGTATATTGTATAGATATTCAGGAGAAAATGCTTAAGCACCTTAAAAAACGAGCTATTAAATACAATGTACAAAATAATGTAACAACAATACTTGTTGGTAAAAATTATAACCCAATCGAATTGTCCAATCAGCTCGATTTTGTGTTATTATTTGCTGTGGTGCACGAAGTGCCGGACAAAGACAAATTATTCCGGGAAATTTATTCGATGCTCAAACCTGGATGTAAAGTTTTGTTTGCTGAACCTAAAGGCCATGTAAAACCAGATGATTTCGAAAATTCGTTACAAATTGCCCAAAAATCTGGTTTTAAAAGAATGGACGAAAAGCCTATGAAAAAAGGGTTGAATGTGTTTTTGTTGAAGTAGTATCTGGCTTTAATAATCTGTTTTATAAGAAACCCCAGCCAAAGAAATACTTTAGGCCGGGGCTAACATATCAATTAAGTAAATTTCCAATTTTAATCCCAAAATAAATTGTTCGGGGCGATACCGGGCCATACATGTATGCGGGGTCGCGGTCAATTCCTTTGTCAAAATCGGACTGATAGGCATTGAAGATGTTTTTAATACCTCCCGAAAATTCGACTGATGCACCATTAAGTTTAACTTTATAGCTAAGTTTGGTGCCAAGATCGAAGAAGTTCTCCGATTTTTTTAATTCTCCATCGGGGTTTTCCGTACCAAAATAAGATACATACATACTGCCCGTATAGTTTCCTGTGGTCGAGAAGCAGAACTTTTTATAAAAATCCCAGTCTATGGCAAAAAATCCATATTGGTTTGGAGTCCGGAAGAATCGTTTTTCATCAAATTCCTGGGCTACATCGTACTTGCTCGATTGCACCGTAAACCCTGAAGTAATCGAAAATGTTCTTAAAGGTTTCAGCTTGAACTCTATGTTAATACCTTTTACAGTAGCCCCATCCTCAGCATTTTTGCGGGTATATAAAACAGTTCCGCTGGCATCGGGCGTGCCAATTTCATTAACAAATGGATCTTCCAAATGGGTGTAAAACCCTTCAACAAGAAGGCCTGTGTATACCGTGCCAATCAATCCGTTGAAATCAAGCGAGGCCATTACACTATGGCTTGTTTCCTGTTTAAGATCGGGATCATTTACATTAATGACTTGTCGCGAGCCAGAGGTTTCGATGTGCAAATCTTCGTCGAAAATTTGAGGGGCGCGGTATCCTTGTGAATAACTTGCCCTGGCCTGCACATTTTTTAAAACCTCGTACATTAAACTAATACGCGGGCTAAACACATGTCCCGATTTTGATTCTGTATTGTCCTTAGCCAGGTCTTTTACATTGTAATGGTCAAACCTGCCACCAACAGCAACTTTTGCTTTATTCCATTTAACCTCGTATTGGGCAAATGCTCCGGTTGTAACTGAGGATTGGTCGGCTACGGTTGTAATTGGGGTATGCGGTACAGAAACAATGGTGTCATTTACAATTACTGCATTTTCATAATCAGGATACCCGAGTTTCTTATCAACCAGGTAGCTTCCGGTATTTTCAACTCCTGCAATAAGGGAAGAATTGCCAAAATGAGCTTTATACTGGGTTCCAATATTGTAAGTTCTATCTTTTGAGTTCCCATAGTCGCTCAACGATTGGTTTGCGCCATAATACGAATCGCGGTTAAGAAACTGTGCCGATGCATAGACCGAGAACAAGTCGTATTTCCTAAAGAAGTGTTCATAGGTAATGGCGGTTGTTTTTAAATCGTGTTTAACGGCTTCAGCAACATCGCGCTCGTGAAGGGGCAATTCTTGCTTGTTGCCACCATCACGCTCTTCTTTAATGGTGAAAAAGTCAAGAGCTAGTTTGCTTCTATAGCCAAAACGGTGAAAGAACCTCGTTCCCAGTGTAAGATTGTTCATGGGGGCAATTTCGGAATAACCGTCGTTATTGGCATCGAACATTTTACGTTCGCGGGTAAAACCATATAGGGAAATTCCCGTTTTATGATCGTCCGAAACCAGTGAGGTATTAAAATTGGCAGAGTAATCAGGGACTGCACCACCTGAATTTTTCACGCCAGCCCCGCTAAGGGCATAGTTTCCGCCAACTTCATACGAATTTACAACCGGGTCTTTTAAAATAATATTGATTGTCCCGGCAATAGCATTACTTCCAAAAAGGGCAGAACCTCCACCACGCACAATTTCAACCCGTTCAATCATATTGGTAGGGATAAGTTCTAAGCCATACACTCCGGCTAACCCACTAAATATAGGACGGCTGTTAATTAATATTTGAGAATAGGGGCCTTCCATGCCATTCATACGTACTTGCGTAAAGCCACAATTTTGGCAGTTATTTTCAAGGCGTAACCCGGGTGAGAAATTTAACCCTTCGCCCAGTGTTACGGATTGTGTTGAAGTAAACAGTTTAGGAGAAATAGTATTAACTATTACAGGGGCTTCAGTCCGCTTTTGCGAGCTACGGTCGGCAGAAACCACCACTTCGTCGAGGTTGAGTACATCTTCAACAATTTCAAACTTGATTTCAATTGTTTTTTTTGCTTCGGCACTAATGGTCTTTTCCTGCGGTTTATAACCTAAAGTAGTGACCACAACAGTATGGCTGCCAACCGGCAAATTAATTAACTGAAAATGCCCGGTCTCATCAGTTACCGTACCAATGGTTGTGCCTTTTATTACAACATTGGCAAATGGGATGTGTTTGTCGTCACAAACCACATGCCCAATAATGTTCGCATCGGTTTTTACTTTTTGGGAAAAACTATGAACCGGGGATAATATTATAAATAAACCTATGATACATTTTTTCATTTCTTTTAATGCTATTTCTGAGTATTTAGAAATCGTTGATTATAACTTTACAAATCACACATATTAATATCCAATGCAAAGGAATATTATAGCTATGTGCCAAATAATTATTAAACTAAATGACCTTGAAAATGCTATTTAGCCAAAAAATATCGACAAACTATTGATTAACAACTTAAAGGAGGTGCGCGGAGTTGAGAAAGACAGTAATTACTTGCGCTTATCTGGTGAGAAATGTAAACATGAGATTTTTCAAAATATTGAAAAATCGGTTTTGGCAATTCGGCTATTGAAGATGCATCCTTCCAGCAAACATCATTTAATTGCTGGATTAAATTATAAGCCGACGATGAATGAGAATGCGATTCGTACGGGGTTTTATTTGACTTATCGTGTTTGTATGGATGCGAATGACTTAGCACATGCCCGTTAACAAGGTGGGCATGATAAAACATGCTTACGCTGGTGTAATATCCTATAAACAGAAGAAACAGCGTAAATCTATACAAGTCCGATATTTTTTTCCTTAAATCCAAGATATTTAATAAGGCTGCAATGTTAAGAAAAAATATGCAAGCCCTGTATAATATAAATGTGGTATTTTTATTAAGTATTATCCCTATTATTGGGGATTACTTTACATAAAGTTAATCCTTAAATTTGTCGCAAACATTTATCAAACGCACAAAACATACATCAAGCCTGGCACTGTAATGTTGGAACAGAGTAGGGACCAGCCCACACACCAAAAAGTTTGCCTAAAAAGATATTGAAACCAAAGTTTAAAGAAGTATTTAATTCAAACCATTTTTTATAAACAACAGTACATCCAATTACCAGTATCGCCATCCTTCTTAAAGCCTACATGTTCCCAAAAGCCAATAGCTTTGTACCGCACGCTATCGGCAATAATTTTTTTGTATTGTAGTTTCGCTTTTTTTACAAATTCTTTTCCATAACCATTGCCTTGATATTCGGGATAAATTGTAATGGTGTAAATTATAAATTCATCTCCGTTAATTAAACACCGTGCCTTTCCCACTGGTAATCCGTTATACTCAATGTCTGCCCAGTCATATACCGACTTTTGTTTTTCGCGTGAAATAAATATAATACTAAGCCATTTCATTACTTAAAATCCAGATATATTATATAAGTCTTATGGCACAGAATGGCATTTGCAATACCTTGTTACCTAAAGTTAATAAAAGCAACGAAAAAATTGATTATAAAAAAGGGTGATTGTTATCATCTGTTTTTAGCTTCAATATACGGTTATCTTGAGCGGTATTGATTCAAAAAAAAAATGAGAGAGTCTTTTCAACTATTAAGTTTATTAAAAAAAACTTTATTATTGTCATAAACAACATGGTACGAATACAAAAAAAGATTAAGAAACGTTGTTCTTCACACGATGAGTAGCAGAGATATTGTTATGGCGGAAGAGCATTTCTTCCGCCATAACATTGCCCACTCTGTTCCGTATGTAACGCCGCAAAAAGTTAATATTTTCTTCGGGAAAGAACAATGTATTTAAATGATACAATCGTTTAACAGAAACTCGCTAACCGAGTTCACCGACGAGGAAGATATTAAGCTGGGCATTATGTTGGGTTACAACAGTATGCAACAATGCGAGCGGTATTTGACCCGAACCGGTTAACCTTTAAAACAGATGCACTTAAAAATTGAAGACAAGTTCGTTATTATTTAATTTAATGCCGCGTGCCTACTATCTTATAACACCAACTACCTTTTTAATATTTTTACACTTATTCCTTTCTGTGACGACCAGCCAGAATGATCCGTTAAGCTTATGAAAAAATGATAATCTCCTTCGTCGAATAATCCACTACCATTTCCAGTAGGAATTGTTACAGAAAGATTGGTTTCGTATTCTTTTAACCCGGTGGGTATATCGTAATCCTGAATAAATACAAAGGGATTAACAGGTGCTTTTTGAGGGTTCGGGTTACAATCGCTTACCTCGGTACTGTGCGAGTGATGGTCGAAATTGTGGTGAATATCGATACTGAACGCCTTAACTGAGCCAAGTTCGACATTATCAGAAAACAGCATTTTAAAAGTGAAGGGTTCTCCAAAATACAAGGTGTCGCAATTTAATGGAAACGCATCATCTTTGCTTAAATCAATTACCGGTTTTTGCTTGTCAATATCATCTGCTGTTTCGCACGAAATGTTAAATACCAGAAACAAAATAAAAACGAACTTTAAAGTTTTCATATAGTAAAGATTAAAGTGGCAGGCCTTTTACAAGCCTGCCACTTTGGTTGAGTTATTAATTTAAAACAACTGGATAATGACTTGATAAAGACCAATTTCCACCAAAGACATCAACACATTTTACAACGATGTAATAATTGGCCGATTGCCAGGCAATATTACCGGTAATATTTTGGGGCGTGATATTATTGTCCTGAGCTGCTCCTACAGTAATACTAGCCGAAAAATTGTGAGCCGTGGGGCTATTAAAATCATGGGTATGTAAAATAGTAATTGTGTTGGTAGCATCCACTTCCCCATCTGTTAACTTTTGGTCTACGCGTACCAAACCAATGTACATTCCCCCCAATGCTTTATCATCACTCACTAAACCTGAAATGCTGATTGTCTGACCATTACCAAAAACCTGATTATTTGTTGGTGAAGTAGAAATGGAAATTACAGGTGCAATTGCATCATCAGGAAGTTGTATTACGAGGTCAGCTTCAGCACTACTCTGATTACCTTCCATATCAGTAACTATAAAGTCAAAATGATATTCACCGGGTTCGGCTTCAAAAGCAATATCCAAATGTTCATGAAAGGTTGTATTTTTCAAACCCGAAAATTTTGTATAAGTTGTATCGATTTCCCATTCTTCATGTTCACCCTCTTCATGGTGCTCTCCTTCGGGGTGGATTCTCACCTGAATTCTGTCAATTTTTCCTTCAGCAACAACATCTACTTCAATGTGTAAGTCACTCCCAACTATTGCGATATGGTCATTACCATGACTATCACCTTTGCCTAGTTCCTGAATTGCAATAACGGGTTTAGCCACTTTTTCATCTTTTTCACATGAAGTAAAAAATAAACCAGATGCGAAAGTAATTGCTATTAAAAATGCTTTAAATGTGTTCATAATATTTAAATTAACTTAAATGTTTATAATAATTTATTCTTGTTTCATTTTTCCTGAAAAGGGAATAGAAATATTCAGAATAAAATTCCTTCCCGGTTCAGGTACATTAATCAGCCTGTAATAGCTGGTATGGTTAAAGTATTTGTTATTCAGAAGGTTTTGAACCTGCAACGTAATAGATACCGGTTGATTTTTTAGCTTTACTTCGCCACCCAACCCTATGTTAATAACCTGATAACCTTTAGTTAT
>JAIFLU010000212.1 GCA_020048915.1 Bacteroidota bacterium
GTTCCCTGTCGAATACTTGATCTTATATGCAGCTTTTTATATTCTTAGTAAAATGATAATAATAAAAATTTTACGCTTTCGTTTTCAAAATCTTTCTCTGCAATTTGATATTTTATAAGGTTGTTTAAATTAAAACTTTCTCCTTCGATAAAAATAAATTGTCCTTCAAACTTATAACTTGTACCATAACCACCCATAATCCAGGTATTACCCCAAGATTGGTCTATTTCGAAATTCATTACCCTTTGAATCTTGTTTTCTTTAATTACAGATTGGAGTTCTTTGGCAATTAATTCACCAGTTGAATATTCATCATCCTTTTGACAAGAAATTGTCATTAGAGAGACACCGATTAGAAAAATAAGAACAAATTTTTTCATATTACTTTTTTTGAAATGCATTAAGTTAATTAAAAATATTTCTATCATTTTTTTTGCTATGTACGTTTCTTGAACTTGTACTCAGAGAGAGGCTTTAACGATTTTTTCTTTGATTATGCTGAACTAAAAGCAATAACCATTATGAAAAAAAACAGATATTGAAATTTTGATTTATCAGTATCTATTAGTTTTTCATTATTCAGAATTTCTGTATCAGTAAGGTAATTGTATAATGTTTCCCATTATTCATTATGATAAAAACAGACTTTAAAATCAGAATAGGCCAGCCATTTGTTGCAAACGGCCGGCCATTCCTTCATCATATTTTTCTTGTTTGAATAAGATACAATATTCTTTATACAACCATTAAAACCCGGGATTTTGATCTGCTTCTGTCAATCCATCATTCAGTGTAATTGCATCTTCGGGTATTGGCCGTAAATTATATCTTTCAGCAGCAATTTGCGCCTCTGTTTTTCCGGCATAGTCGGTATTATATTTTGCCAGCATATACCTTAACATTCCGGTACGTCTGAGCAACTGCCATCTTCCATTAAACTCACCGAACTGTTCAAGGCTGGCTTCAACTAAATAGGCCTCAAGAGCACTTGTTTTGTCAGTTTTCCCAACTAAACGGTTAGGAAGATCAGCTCCGGCAGCGTCGATTTTATTTCCGGGCCGGTTAATTATAACCTGAACAGTGTTCGATGCATCCGTATATAATACAAGGGCTATTTGTGCTTCTGCCTTCAGGAAGTAGGTTTCGGCAAGCCTTGCAAGAACCACATCACGCATACCGGCGGTTCGGGATTGAGTTGTTCCTGCAGCGTTTTGCAAATCATCAAACTTTCGTACTACAGGCAAACGTTCGTCCTTATTGGTTACACCTTGAATCTGTCCATAAACTTGTGAGAGATAATGAGCCTGATTGTTTGTAATAGGGAACATATAAATCTTACTATCAGGTGTTAGTCCCTGAGCTGTAAGTTGAGCTTTCCAGGCATCATAGTCAGCTTGTGTAAAAGTAACATTCTCGGTATACAACCTGGGGAAATACATCCTTACTTTTTCGGCAGCCCACGTCGATTTCGTGTAATAATTGTGATAATTATTAAGCAGGAAAGGCATGACTGTCGTTTGAAGTCTATTGTCGTTAGGTGTAAAATTCATGTACACTGCATGAACCGGCAAATATCCTTGTGCTGTTTGTTTGCGCAAAATCGTAGTTCCTGTGCTACCCCCACTATAGGAAGCAAAAAGAGAATACTGACTGTTTCCATCATTTTGCGCGTTGCCTATTGCTCCTGTGGCATTGCTAAACTGTACCGAAAATATAAATTCCTGATTATTTTCTTTTGTAGGGTCCCATACATTGGCAAACGATTGTGTTATACCTCCTTTGCTGGTTATAACTTTGTCGGCATAGGTAATGGCAGTTGTGAAATCGGCATTTGCTACCAAATCCCAGCCTCGTGTTAAATACACTTTGGCCAGATAGTGGTTTGCAACATCCTGATTAACCTGCCCGGCTGCGGCTTGTGATGCTGTTTTCAAATTTGGTAAAACAGTTTCCATTTCAGAAATTATAAACTGATATGATTCTTGCAGAGTTGAACGAGGGACATTCAATCTAACTACATCGGTATATTCAGTATTGATAACTATACCACCCATTTGCTCCAGCAACAAAAAATGGTAAAAAGCTCTTAGAAATCTCAACTCTGCCTCTGTTACTGTTTTATCAGCTTCGGTCAATGGGGGAAGATCAATAAAGTGAAGTCCGGCATTTGCATATTGTATACCTACGTAACACCTTTTGTATAAATCCATTACCGCACTGGCATTTGCTTCAAAATTGTAATCAGCATAATTTGAATTAACGCCATAGCCCTTTAAATACAGGTCTGTACCGTCCAACTCCAAAATAGGCGTTCCTTTGTAAAGCTCTCGTAGTTGAGCATACGTCGCAGTTTTAAGCGTGTTATAGCCCGACACAGTGCTATAAAAAACTTCATTTCCAATTCCTCCCTTATTCTCTTCTTCCAAAAAATCGGAACAACCGATAAAACTAAAAAAGGAGAAAATTATGATTGTATATACTATCGATTTTTTCATTTTAACAAATTTTTAAGATTAAAACTCTACATTAACACCAAACTGGTAAGTAATTGATGAAGGCCCATTACCATTTACAGCCGTTGTAGTAGTATACTCAGGATCCCATCCAACATAATCGCTAAATACAAAAGGATCAAGCACATTTACATAAACCCTGAGCCTACTTATACCCACTTTTGAAAGCAATGCCTTGTTAAGCGTATACCCCAATGAGATATTTTTTATTTTAACAAAAGATACTTCCCTATAATTCATAGCCTCAGCTGAATAGTAAGGTCCGTCAAAACCAGAATAAGCGGGGTATTTTGCATCAACATTTTCTTCGGCAGCTGGTACAAAACTGATACCTGTAATATTTCCGTCTACATCCCTGATTGGATTTTCCCAATCAGGTCTTGGCGCACCCTGAGGGTAGTAAAAATCCTCCGGATCAGCCCAAATCATTTGACTTCTTGAACCTCTGCTTATGCCATTAGCAGCAAACTGATCTCTGACAAACCTGCCATAATTTGCAATAAGGCTTAAATTAAAGTCAAAGTTTTTGCACTCCATCGACGTTATAAAACCGCCAATCCATTTTGGATCGGGATTACCAAGTATAACTTTGTCATCCGCAGTAATTGCCCCATCACCATTTGAGTCAGTAACTTTAGGATGTCCGGGATTTGGGTTGTAATTTGAGAATAATTTATTACCTGCGGCCGCTGTTGCCTCTGGGGTTGAAAATAAGCCATTAAATTTATAGTCGTATATCACATTTATGTTCTCTCCTATAAACCTCTTTTCACCCACTACATCCTCTTTGCGTCCGTAAAGCGAAACAATTTCATTATTGTTTTTGGCATAATTAAAGCTGGTACTCCATCTAAAATCTTCGGTTTGAATATTCACTGTACTCAATGATAACTCTATACCCCGGTTTCTTACAGATCCAATATTATCATCCATCTCGGTTACACCTGATTCTACAGCCAGCTTTCTTTTCATTAACAAACCATCAGAAAGCCGGTCGTAAAGTTCTACGGTACCACTTATTCTTCCTTTAAAAAATCCAAAATCTAATCCAAGATTACTTTCTTTAGTTTTCTCCCAAGTTAATGCAGGATTTACCGGATTACCGGGAGCGAACCCACTAACAGCAGTAGCACCATAATTGTAATAAAGCATACTACCGTGTCGAGGACCATTAAAAGTTGCAAAAGCAGATACATTGTTATTACCTGATTGTCCGTAGCTATATCTAAGTTTTAAATTAGACAAAAAGTCGGCTTTGATCTCCTCCGATATTCTCCATGCAGCTGCAAAAGAAGGGAATATTGCCCATTTATCAGCCAGTTTTGAAGAGCCATCGTAACGCATTGAAGCTGTTAAATAATATTTCCCCTTATAATCGTAATTTAAACGGCCTAAGTAAGAAGTCATCATTACTTCAGAATATCCTGTTTTACTATCACCAGGCACCAAAGTTCCGGAAAATAAGTTATACCATTGTGAATCATAAGGTAACGATTCTGTTTTTGCCTGTAATGTTTCTACTCTGGAAGAAAAGATACTGTAAACACCCGTTGCCTTAAAATTATGCCCGTTAATGCTCTTAGTATAATCAATGCTGTTATCCCAGGTATAATCAAACATTTCAGAGTTTTCAGAATATCCGGTACGATCTAACAGCGTAGTTGCCAGCTCTGAGTATTTACCAATTCTATTTCTTTGGAATCTTGGTTGCAGGTTTGTTTTGATATCCAAACCGGAAATTGGCGAAAACTGAAGGTAAAACGATGCTAAAACATCATACCTTCTGCGATTGTCATCTCCGGTTTCAATTTCCCATATAGGATTTCTATTTCCGGTGAAGTTGGCCCCTACACCACCCATATTTTCAACCAAACCTGGTTGAATAAGTAAATTACCTTTGTCGTCATATATTTTAAAAAGAGGTGGCATACGGAATGTAAATGTATATGCATCAGCATCACCAGCTTCTATTTCAGTCCGGCTAAAATTAGTGTTTGCACCAAACATCCATTTTTCGGATATTTTATAATTAAGACTAAGTTTCAGATTGTAACGTTGAAGGTTTTCTTTGATATAAATACCGTCTTCATCCTGAAATCCTATACCGGCATTATAACCCATTTTACCGGTATTGCCAGCAATATTAAGATAATGATTTTGCTGCATACCATTTTGAGTGAGAGCGTCAAGCCAATCGGTTTCATCTAATTCATAAGCCCTGCGGGCTGCTTCCGGATTCTGCATATAGACACCTGTAGGAACCATTTTCCAGTCAGCCATTCCATTATCTCCGGCTCCCTTGGCATATTGCAAATATGCATGTGAACGGTAATCAAAAAAGTCCCGGCTGGTGTATTGTTTTGGTAAGCGGGCAGGGGTTTTTACTCCATAAGATCCGTTGTAGGATACAACAGTATTATCTTTATAACTTACCGATTGGCCAGTTTTGGTTGTAACCATTACAACACCATTTGAACCTCTCGAACCATAAATAGCTGTTGAAGAAGCATCTTTTAAAATATCGATTTTAACAATATCCTGTGGATTAAGGAAACTAATATCATTTGTCACAATTCCGTCAACCACATAAAGTGGAGGACTTCCTCCTGCATTGAAAGTATTCAGACCGCGCACCTGAATATTATAATCGGCACCTGGTCTGGATGACGATTGGGTAATGTTTACACCAGCAACAGATCCCTGCATTGATTGCAAGACCCCGGTAGTTCCTCTTCCGGTTATTGCTTTGGAGTCAACTGAGCCAACCGAACCTGTTAGGTCACCTCGTCTTGCAGTTCCATACCCAATGACTACAACTTCATCAATTTCAAGTAAACTACTTGTTAATTCAATACTAACATTGGTTTGTCCGTTTATTGCCACCTCTTTCTTCGTCATACCAACAAAAGAGAATATAAGTATGTCCTTTTGGATGTTTTCAACATCGATGGAATAAGATCCATCATTACCTGTAATGGTTCCCATGGTTGTTCCTTTAACAACCACACTAACGCCAGGAATTGGCGATTTTGACTCATCAACTACCACACCGGTGACTTTTTGAGCGAGCAATTGAGCACTCGCGAAAATTACCATTAGTGATAAAAGAAAAGCCATTTTTAATGAGCTTTGAATCATTTTCATCATAATAATTAGTTTTAAGGTTAAAGTATAGAGTTAATTAATTCTTGCTGTATTCAAGCGATGCAAGTATGAATGGCCCGACTCCTTTTGGATCGTTATCTCTAATTGGTTCTTTAATGTAATATTCATACGAACCATCCCTGTATGGATCCCCGCCTAATCCAGCAACCGAGCAGCATTTTGTAAGGCTGATGGTCCCGTCGGCATTGTACCTAATTAAATTTTCAATGATGCCCAAATAGGCATTTTTTGCAACTTGCTTATAATCGTCGCTTATATATCCTTTTCTGACGGCTTTCAGTAATGAATAGGTAAACATAGATGAAGCAGTAGCTTCAAGGTAGTTCCCTTCGCGAGAGCCCTGGTCCAGCACCTGATACCACAGACCGGTTTCTTTGTCCTGGTATTTTTTAATTCCTGAAGCAACCTGGTTTAGAATATCAACGATTGACTGGTGGCCAGCATGGTTTTCAGGAATGAAATCAAGTACATCAACCAAAGCCATAGCATACCAACCCATTGCACGCCCCCAATAGTTAGGCGAGCATCCAGTAATCGAATCGGCCCAGGATTGCTCACGGCTTTCGTCCCAGCCGTGATAGTTTAGTCCCATTTCAGAATTATACGTGTATTTGTGAACCAACTGAAATTGTTTCACCACATCGTCGAAAATCTCGGGTTGATTCGTTTCTTTGGCATACTGCGCATAAAACGGGGCACCCATGTACAAACCATCGAGCCACATCTGATGCGGATAGCGCTTTTTGTGCCAGAAACCACCTTCCGAAGTACGTGGATGGGATTTTAACTGATCGCGCAATAAATTGATGGCTTTCAGATAGCGTTCATCCTTTGTATGCTTGTACAAATCAAAAAGGAATTTTCCTGAATTAACTGCATCAATATTATAGTCTTCAACTTTGTAGGCAGAAAGATATCCTGCAGAATCTATAAACTTATCGGCGTATTTTTGGGCGTAATTGAAATAAACTTCATTCCCGTTTTGCTGCCAAAGTTTGATCATTGAGAAGGCAATGAGTCCTTGAGTGTAATTCCAGACTGGTCGCGGATTAAAATCAACAGTCCAGGGATCGGGAAATTGTTTTATTTCAGAATCAGCCATTTTCATGGCAAAATCATTACCCGAAACAGTTACTTTTCGCGATGAGCTGACGCAGGATTGCAGCAGGAATAAAATCAATATCACTTTTGTCACAAGTAGTTTCATAAAATTCATTTTAATCGGTTAGGAGCATTTTATGTAATTTTTGTTATAATCACTTTAAAAGTTCAAGTACACTTTTACAAATTCCTGAACCAGTAAGACCTTAATATTCAAATATTTCCATCGGTTTTGCATTAATCACATTTTCATCAGGGATTCCCAGTATCTTCATTTTTACCGGGTAATTCTGCGAAACTATTTCAGCTACAGCCCCACCGAGGCCACCAAAATTGCTGTGTTCTTCAACGGTAACTATGCACCCACAAAGTTCAGCGGCTTTTAAAATAAGGTCTTTATCAAAAGGTTTCAGTGTGTGCATATCGATCACCATTGCTCTTATCCCTTTTGTCTGTAGCTCCTTTTCGGCCTGAAGTGCATGATAAACAGTTTCGCCGGTGGCAATAATGGCCACATCCTGCCCTTCGGTTAAAACTTTTCCTTTTCCGAAGGTGAATGTATCGTTGGCCGTATAAACATCAGGGACAGCATTTCGGCCCATGCGCACATAAGCTGGTTCGTCAGAACTGGCAAGGTATTCAGTCAGTCTTTCAGTTTGAAACCTGTCGGCAGGCAGATAAACCTGCATGTCGGGAAAAGTTCGCATTACCGCCACATCGTGCAGGCTGTGGTGGGTTGAGCCTAAAGCCCCGTAACTCACACCACCACTCACACCTATAATTTTTACACTGGTTTTGGTATAAGCAACATCAACCTTTACCTGTTCCAAACTTCGGGCTGAATAAAAACAGGCTGGTCCGCAAACAAATACGTTTTTCCCGGCAAGTGCAAGACCAGCGCCGATTCCAACGGCGTTTTGCTCTGCAATACCCACTTCAACAAACTGGTCGGGCAAGGTATTTGCAAAATCGTCAAGCGTAACGCTGCCCCGGGCATCGGAAGTAACTATAAAAATGTTGGGATTTTTTTTCGCTTCACGGAGTATCGTCTCGGTGAAAGCTTTTCTGCATGGTATCACTTTATCGGGCATTTTCAATATCCTCCATTTGTTTATCCAATTCTGCAAATGCCTGTTCAATTTGTTCTTTGTTTGGCACTTTATGGTGCCAGTCAGCGCGGTCTTCCATAAACGATACTCCTTTCCCTTTCACTGTATGAACGATAACACAAGTTGGTTTTTCGGCTTGTTTCTCAACTGCATTGAAACATTTAAGTAATTCGTTCATATTGTGACCATCACAATGAACAACAGACCATCCGCATGCTTTGTATTTCCCTTCCAAATCGTCAACAGCACAAATATCTTCGGTTCGTCCGCTGATTTGTAACTGGTTGCGGTCGATAATGGCTACCAAATTATTTAGTTTGTAATGCCCGGCAGAGGCAGCAGCTTCCATAATTGAGCCTTCTCCATGTTCACCATCGCCCATCAGAACATAAGTTCTAATGTTTTCACCTGAACGTTTAGCTGCTATTGCAATGCCAACACCAACAGATAATCCATGCCCCAAAGCACCAGAATTCAATTCGATGCCTGGTGTTTTTCGGGTAGGATGTCCGGAAAGTGGTGAATTAAATTGACCATAGCTGTCCAGCAATTCAGATGAAATAAAACCACGTTTCTCCAAAGTAGAGTAATAACCTTCTACCGAATGGCCTTTGCTCATAATAAAACGGTCGCGATTTTTCATCGCCGGATTTTTAGAATCAATATTCATTACCCCAAAGTGCAGTGCGACCAAAATATCGACTGAGGAGAGGGAGCCTCCTATGTGTCCACCGGAGGCTTTGTGAATAATCTCCACCGTTCTTTTCCTAATCTCCACCGCCCTTTTCTCTAATTCTTTGATCTCAATCATTTCCAATCTATTAATTATGAATTCGACATTGTTATTAAAACCAATGCAATAAGGAACAAGACAAACATAATGGACAGTATTGAGTTTGTTCCTTTTGGTGCACCTTTAAACTCTTTCCAGACCAATACTCCCCAAAGGATTGCAACTACCGGAGCTGCGTTACTAAGGGCATAAGCGATTGTGGAACCTTCGCCCGAAGACATAAAACTAACCACCATTCCAAGCATCCAGATTGAACCACCCAGGATACCCCAGAAATGTGATTTTATGGAACCCTTGAAATAGGCGCTCATTTTTACGGGCACGCCTTCAACAGGTCTTGCCATAAAGAATGGATTAATTATAAATGTGCTTAAGAAAGCTCCAAGAGCAAAAAATACAGCTCCTGAATATGGGGTGAGTGTTCCGGCACCGCTTAATCCGAATGCCGGATCCATTCCATACATTGTGATGGTATAAAAAGGCGCAATAAACAATCCTGCAAATACCGACAACAGAATTCCTTTAAAACTTGGTTTCTTCTGATATGCAGCTAATCTTTTGTATGACCTCATACTTAGATAAATGGCGAAAATAGCCAATGCCATTCCACCAAAGAGTAAATATGGGTTACTGTTACTGCTTCCTTTAGTTGCAATTTCAATAACGAATCCGAGAATTGTTCCACCAAGCCAGGCAATTCCACCACCAATTGGGAACCCAACGGCCAGACCTGCAACCGCAATTGCTGCAACCAGCAGTAAATTGCCAAGGTTCCAGATTATACCACCCAGCATACTATAGGCAATACTTTTACCATCGGCTTGTACCAGATCTTCCAAAAAAGTTCTACCTCCGGGTTCATGGCCCATACTGCCTAATGTAAATGCTGCGATAATTGAGAATACCAATAAACCAATCACTACATCCCAATAGAAGAGTTCGAATCGCCAATTTTTGGCTGCCAATTTTTGTGTATTTGCCCAGGAGCCCCAACAGGTCATGGCTACTACAAAAAAGAATACTGCTAATGCGTAATTATGAACTAGTACCATATTTTTTCGGTTTTATTTATGTTTGTATATCTCCCAACCCATATAATTGCCAATAGCCTCTTCGAGAATTTCGGCAACATGGCCGCGAACCATGCCCACGTGGTGTTCAAAACCATTTTTGCACATATATTTCATTAAATCCTGAAGATTTGGAATTTCACAAACGGCAATACCTCCGTCCATGGCATAGGGGTCGTTGGTTATCATACCTTCACCCAGATACGTTTTAATTGTTCCTTTAGTATCGTCGGTAGAAACACGGAAATAGGTCATTTTACCGGGTGCAACTTTACCTTTTACTGCGCCAAAAGTATCTTCCTGTCCTAGTACAGTGCCCAAAATATCGAGGCTGCCAATTTCAATTTCGCTTTCAAAGAAAGATTTAGGATAGTTACTGCAATGGGTGCAGACTACTTTGTTGCGGTCTTCTGCAAAATTGTTGTTCCAGTCGAGAAGTGCCGAAGGTTTCTGCGATGCCAAAGCAAGCGCATACATTCCGATGGTTCCCATAACGTCCACTTCACAAGCTGATGGCATCAATTTTTCGCCCATCATACTCATGGTAATGCAAGCAGCACAACCGTAATTTTTTTCGATTGATTCCCAGCATTGTAGCGCCGAGATGTTTATATTGTTATTGGCGATCCAATTTTCTACAGCAAGGCCAAAACGAGCCTGTTTCGAAATTTGTCCTTTGTGAAGAATATTGCAGGTACCATAATTTTGAATGGCATCAACTTTTTCTGCCACTTCGGGAGCATCGACATCGATTTTTTCAGCAGCGCCAATAATCTCCGACATATCAACAGGAACTACTGTGATATCAGCTTGTTGTAGAATTTTTTCACTGAAGCGCATCGTCTGAAACCCGATCGGACGGGTACCAATAGCGCCTACACGCAGGTTTTTCAAGCCTTTAACCACACGGCAAACGCCGGCAAATTTCAGGATATCACGTTTAAATGCATCGCTGTCTAAACTATAGGTATGACTTTCGGTGTCGGTAAATTTAATGCCATATTGATAGAGGTTGTTGCATACAGATAGTTTACCGCAGAATGCGTCCCGTCGACTTTTAACATCCACTTTGTCGTTGTCATCATCAACGGCCTGTACCAAAACAGGAACATTTAAACCAGCCATTTTAATAGTGTTAACAACTCCCAATTCATCGCCGAAGTTTGGAAGCACAACGATGATACCATCAATCTTTTCGGCATTCTGTTTAAAGTATTTGGCACATTTCACAGCATCTTCATAACCTTCAATGTTGCCGGTTGGAGTATCTTTTCCGGGAAGGATCACGGTATCAAAACCCATTTTTGAGAGTTTATCAAGCACTTTTGTTCGGGCTTCAACGGCCAGTTTAAAATTGAAAATGTTACGAGTGGCGATAATTACGCCAAATGATTGTTTTTTAAGTTCCATAGTTTGTTTTATTTACGATTTACTATCAGTTTCATTGTTTGTGTTTCGAGTCGCGGCTTTAAATCATAACACACATCCGTTAGCTCGGAAAAATTTTCTACTCCACCATCCGGGCACGTCTAACGGCCACTTTCCATCCCCGATACAAGTTTTCGATTTCGTCGGAAGGCAGGGTTGGTGCAAAGGTTTTATCAACCTTCCTGAGTGATTTGATTTCATCCAGATCTTTCCATAATCCACATGCTAGTCCTGCCATAAAGGCCGAACCCAGAGCCGAAATCTCCTCTATATTACTTCTGACCACTTCCTGGCGAATGATATCACTTTGGAATTGCATCAGAAAATTATTACGAGTTGGACCTCCGTCAACACGCATTTCGCGGAATGGTATACTGGAGTTTTCAACCATCAGGTCAATCAGGTCTTTTATTTGGTAGGCAATGCTTTCGAGCGCTGCACGTACAATGTGTGCTTTTTTTGTGTTACGCGCCATTCCCGAGATACAAGCCCGTGCCTGGTTATCCCAATATGGGGCACCCAAACCCACAAAAGCAGGCACGAAATAAACCTGATTATTGTCGTGCACTGATAATGCCAATTGTTCCGACTCAACTGCATTTGAAATAAGTTTAGCATCATTCACCAGCCAATTGATAGTGTCGCCGGTGCAATGAATATTGCCCTCGAATACGTAGTCAATTTTCCCTTCGCGTCCGTAACCAATAGATGTAACCAAACCGGCAGGTGCTGCCAACGGTTTATTTCCTATATTCATCATGATTGAAGAGCCTGTTCCATATGTAGCTTTTGCCATCCCAGGCTCAAAGCAATTCTGTCCAAACAAAGCGGCATGCGAATCGCCCAGTAGACCAGCAATAGCCACCGGTATGTCAAGAACAATCGATTGTTCTGTATATCCAAAAATTTTATCGCTGAATTTCACCTCAGGAAACATCGATGGATGAAGGTCAAAAAGAGAGATCAGTTCTTCGTCCCATTTCAGGGTATTGATATTAAAAAGCATTGTCCGGCATGCGTTTGAGAAGTCGGTTGCATGAATATTGCCATTGGTCAGTTTCCAAAGCAACCAGCTGTCGATTGTTCCCAAAAGCAAATCTCCTTTTTGCGCGCTTTCTTTAGCGCCATCAACATTATTGATAATCCAGCGGAGTTTGCTGGCAGAAAAATAAGGGTCGATTATTAATCCTGTTTTTTTAATGATTTTCGAACTGAGGCCTTGTTCATTCATATTTTTACAAAAATCCTTTCCACGCTGGCATTGCCAAACTGCGGCATTGGCAATTGGATTGCCTGTATTTTTGTCCCAAATCAGACAGGTTTCTCTTTGATTTGTAATGGAAACAACAGCCAAATCAGAGGCTTGTTTTCCTGTTTTCAGAAGAACTTCCTGCATCCCTTTTACCGTGTTTTCAAAAATCTCCATCGGGTTGTGCTCAACAAAGCCCTCTGCCGGGTAATACTGTTGATGCGAAATACTTACGCGATATATCAAATTTGCGTTGGCATCAAAAAGCATTACTTTGGTAGCCGAAGTACTCTGGTCAATGGCAAGAATAAATTGGTTCTTCTTAGTCATGTTAGTAGTTTTGGTGCTCTGCAAATCTTCAGCAGAACTTTAATTCAGCCAAAGACGATCCATGCATGTTAGTGATCAAAAAACGTAAATGCCTTAAATACTAATAATTACGAATGAAGCCCGAAAGAGAAATGAGTAGTTTTATTTACAGGAAGCTCGGATAATAAACTCTTTCAACTAAAGCAAATTCAAAAGGCTTCTTACTTTTGCAAACTAAAGTGTTACACGATAATGTTAATGTTTCATTTTCAACAAGGAAACGCTCCAACGTTTTCCTGTTTTTCGTTTAGCTCAGTTTCCTCAATTCTACTTTCAGATTTTTTGTATTATAATTTTTTTGAAATCTGAAATATTTAATCAAAATTAGCCTCGTTTTTACATTAAAACTACCTGTTTATGGATTTAAACTTACCGAATTCCGAGATCTTAAAAACATTCAATGAAAAAAGAAAAGAATTTGTACCATATGGATTAACCTGCGAGATTTGGTCGCCTTGTTTAATGAGAAAGCCTGACCGGCACAATGAAATTGAAATTAATTATTCTACTGAAAGTACAATTACTTATCTTCTTCAGTATAAAAAAATAACTATTCCTGCCAAAAAACTTGCAATTTTCTGGGGGATGGTACCACACCAGATCATAAATTTTGAGGGAATTAAACCATATTACGTATGCACAATTCCTTTTTCCCAATTTTTGGAATGGAAGCTGCCTGATTCATTTGTTGAGCGAATTTTAAAGGGAGAAGTTCTCTTTGAAGTTTCAGAGAATTCTTCATCGTTTGATGAGTTTCTATTAAACAACTGGTTTGATGACCTTAATATAAACAACACCTCTGTAGTTGCCTTACTAGAGATGCGTTCCCGTTTACACCGTATGGCTGTCAGCAATTTATCGAAAAGGGAAAATGTTAGTTCCCCAATACATTTGAACGAAATAAGCTTAGTGGAACGAATAGCGATTTACATAGGCCAGAATTACCAAAACCCAATAAAAGTTGCTGAAATTGGAGAAGCAGTCGGGCTTCATCCTGACTACGCAAATGCAATGTTTAAAAAAGCTTTTGGTTGTACTTTAAGCGATTACATTACAGAAGAAAGAGTTTCAAATGCAAAACGAAAACTAGTGGCAACCGACAAAAACATTACCGAGATTGCGTTTGAATGTGGCTATAATTCTATCAGCAGGTTTAATGAGGCTTTTTTGAAAATGAATGGCTGTACACCGCGGGAGTTCAGAAAAAATTTCAACTGGGTTATCTAGAAAAAAATCAGTCATGCTTATTTGAAAACAGGATGCAAAAAGGAAAGATCTGGGGAAAGGGGGTAAAAATATATCTTGACAATTTAACTTATGAAACGTAATCTTCGTAAAGGGAATTTGCTCCAAATTTTAAGTTTAGATTATTTATCAAAATAAAAGGCAATTATACAATCATCATAAATTTTAGAACTCATATTCGGAATACAATTAAAAAGATTTTATCAATCACTGAACTAGTAATATGCATTTACAATAAAAATTTCAAAGTATTGCAAGTGTTTAAAATAACCCATAACTTGCATAAACAATCCATAATCTGCTCATTTTAAGGAAACATTTTTATAACCACCAAAACTTATTATTATGAAAAAAGAAAATCTACTCTTAGCCGTTTCGTTTTTTGCAATTTGCCTATTGTGTAGTTTTGCCCCCGGAAATTGGATAAATCTGGGAAGCCGTCAGGTCGATTTTAAGATTGATCATGATGTAATACCAGTTACCTTTCGCGAAGGCTACTTTACAGCAATAAAAGTAGAAGTAGAGCGCGGGGCACTAAATATGCACAAATGTATAATCCATTTCGAAAACGGTGGAAAACAAGAAGTACAACTCAGACATTATTTTTCGCCAACCAGTAACAGTCGTGTAGTAGATTTAAAAGGAAACAAACGGCATATTGATCGCATTGAATTCTGGTACGATACAAAAAGTACCGGAAAGAAGAAAGCTTTTGTAACGGTTTGGGGAAAGAAGTAGAGGAAAGTTGGAAGTCAGAAGCCAGAAGACCGAAGTCGGAAGTTGGAAGACAGAAGGCTGAAGAAAGAAGTTGGATGAAAGATAAAAGAAAACTGTAGTTAAAAATTGAAAGTGGGAGGCAAATGCTTGAGTAAAGTTTTTGAATCCCCTGCCCTTTCTGCCTTCTTTTCGAATCTTGGAAATTAATTTCGTAACATGTAAACATTTTGCCCTGAAAATTGTAAATTTGGTAGGCTTAAATTAATTGTAACCCATATGTTGAAAATAGATTTATATCATCCCGAAAGAGAGAAACTTCATGCACATTTCGGAAATTTAATAAAACTCGCAAAAGCAGATGGCATCATTGATGCCACCGAACACCAATATCTTTATAAACTTGGGAAGCGCATTAATATGACTCCCGAAGAAGTGGATGCATTCATTGCGAAACCCCTAACTGAAAAATTTATTCCTCCTTTTGAACTTCAGGATAAATACGAACAGTTGCATGATATGATTGCTGTGGTGTCTGCCGATGGTAATATTGATACAGACGAAACCCGTATTTGCCGGTCGTTAATTATCGGTCTTGGCTTTGAAGACAGCAAAGTGGACAAAATTATTGAAGTAATTTCAAAACAGGTGGCTGAACAAGTTGACCTGGAAACTGGTTTTGAAAAATTCCGTAAGGAATTATTCAGAAGGTAAAAAACTATGTTAAAAGCTGAAAGGTCAATGCAGGAAGTTGTTTTTCTGCATTGACCTTTCAGCTATTTTTTTGCTTTCAGCTTTCAACCTTCAGCTTTAAACATACAACTCTACTCCACCTTCACCCTCACCCCTTCGGAATGGCTGGCAAATTCAGGTGCATACATGCATTGAATGGTTGTTATACCATTGGAGAAATCTCCCTTTTGCGACACCCGTAAAGGATATTCGAAAACAAAGGTTCCCTTTGGTAAATACCCAATAAAAAAGTTGGTAGCCAAATCGCGCGGACTTTGGTAATATCCTAACCCATCCTGGTATTTATAAGTCGAAAGCGTTTCGACAGGTTCAAAGGCTGCGGCGCGCATGTCTTTCAGGTGAACATACTCCATCTGCCTATCTACCCTAATTTCAATGCGAACTTTTGCCAAATCGCCTACTTTTAAGGAAGTAGTATCGATTATTGGGGTAATTACAGGACCTCTCTCGGTATTTTGCTGTAAGAAAAGTTTTTTAGTCAATTTTAATGGGGTTTCGGCAGGGTTAATTTTATCGAGCTGCTCAAAATACTGCCAGTAAATGGCTCCCCAGGCAACGCCATCATCTTTTTTCGAAACATGAATATTGCCCATTTTAGATGTAATTTCTCCTGCTGTCCAGGCAACTTTGAAATAACCGGTACCAGCTTCTACTTTGGTATCCTCGCGTTTTGCCGGGTCTATTAACTGACCTCCAACTGAAACTTCTGCCAGCTTATCGTTGGCCAATACATCGGTTCCCCGGCGAAGTAATGCATAACAAGCTTCCGAAGTAGCTTTGGTCGTTTTCCAATCCTGCGATTGTTTTTGCTTAAGCAGCCATACTTTTAAATCTTCAACTGCTTTCAAATCATTCGCTACTTCGTCATACACTTCTATCATCAGGGCCTGGGTTTCAATAGGGGCCTGATACCAATAGTATCCCCCTTCGCTTTTCCAGTACATTCCCATCTCTTCCGAATGAAGCGCCCGCTCGCTAAGCGATTTCAGGATGTTTTGCGGAACAATCTTTTCATCGTAACGGTTTAGAGCGAGCGCAATCATGCCTTCGGTATAGATACTCTGTTTTAACCAGTATTTTTTTGCCTGCCCTATATAGTAATTAAATGCCTCTTTACAGTTCTCCGAAATTGCAATATCCTTAAAGTAACTTCGTGCATACAGGTAATGAATATCCGAATAATCCAGATGATTTTCTTCCAATTTCAAATATCCTTTCTTCGCCTGGGCTTTTAAATATTCGTAATCCTGCTGGATTTTGACATCCAGGTATCGAATGGCCTGTTGCGTCATTTGCCAGGTTTTGTCTTCTTCGCGGACTGATTTCACGCCCATAACATCTAAATGGCCTAAGCCGGCAACAATATGTTGGGTAATATAGCGATCGTCGGGCATGCCGGGAAACCACGAAAATCCGCCATTGCCTGATTGTGCCTCGGAGATTTTCTTCAACGCCCTAGCCTGCTCGTTCGCCATCCTGTTTAAATCGAACAACAAAGCCACATTGCGCTTGCGCTGGCTTTCGTCTTTGGCATTCAACACCCAGGGAGTTTCTTCGAGCAGTGCTGATTTTAATTCCTGATTCTTTTCCAGATTCGAAAGCAGGGCATCGGGCTGAATGGTAGACCATGTATCGAATACCCGCTTTATTTTTGGATTGGAATTGGCAATGCGTGAGGCAATTGAGTTTGCATAAAACCGCGAAAATGTTTGCTCGGTGCATTCGTAGGGGTATTCCATCAAATAAGGCAGTGCCTGAATGGCATACCAGGCTGGATTCGAAGTGAACTCCAATGTTAACCGCTGGTTGCGTAAGGTGGTGGATGTATTATTTACCAGCTTCTCTAACTTAAAATCCTTACTCTGATTACCGCGAATAGGCAAAGGCATAGTTTCGGTCACCAGCATGCGGTTTGTAACCACCGGAAGTGTCATTTCTTCGCCATCCGAAAAATTATTCGCCTTGGCAACCACCCGATAAGCGATTGCCTGAATTCCTTCGGGAATTTCGATGCTCCATTCCAGATTGGTGCTTTGTTTGGCCTTTAAGGTGAAATTCTGAAGTACGTTTTTATTCTTCATCCGTTCATCTATCGGCTTCATGGTCAGGGCATCGAAAAACTCTAACCTGGCCTGGCCATCGAGCGATGTATCGACCAAACTTGTAACTTTAACCGAGAAAATCATTTTGTCGTTTTCGCGAAAAAAGCGTGGTTGATTGGGAACTACCATCAAATCCTTCTGCGTGACCAATTCGTTTAGAGCTATTCCCGATTTCAGGTCTTGTGTATGGGCAAACCCAAGCATTTTCCAGCGGGTTAATGCTTCGGGAACAGTGAAATTGATGATAATTTCGCCGTTTACATCGGTTTGCAAGTGCGGGTAAAAGAAAGCTGTTTCGTTGAAATTCTTGCGGATTTTCACATCACCAAAGTCTTGCTTGGGAGCATCGGGTTGTTTAATTTTGTCCTCCGGTTTGTTTAATTCAACTTTTAAAAAAGCACGATTAACTTCAAAAATCTCTGGAGCTGGAGCCGAAGCAACATCTGCGCTTTTCATCATTGCGCGGGATTCTTTCTTTTGAGTTCCATAACCAACCACTGCAACTTCCTCCAGTGCATCTTCCGAGAAAAACATGTACTCATTATAATAATAACCAAACCAGTTAAGGGAATTGTAATTGGGGGCATTGTAATATTTTAACCGATCCCTAGTCCATTGACTATTAAATATCCTGAATTGATCGGTAACAAAGCCGTTGGTACTATTCCATTCTAACCGGGAATACATTGCATTATAGAAATTCGCATACCAACTGTGGAACTTAAATGCATCGAGCGAAGCATCATAAAGCGTGGCGACCATTTCGGCCATTACTTTTTCGGCATTTATACCGGTTATTTTCAGTTTCCACTGCTCCTGTTGGCCAGGCAATAGCTTATCGCGAAACGTTTGGAACTCAATATCCAGTTGTTTATTGGTAAAAGGCACTGTAATTACCGAAGTATTGGTATATAGCCTGTTGTTTAGCACAGCAGCCAAATGAACAGCAATGTTGCCACGGTATTCTTCTTTTATTGGGATTTCGATAAATTCCTGTTCGTCCTTTAGCTCCTTCCATTGTTTATCGATAATTTTGCCATCCTGTTCTACTTCGTACAATACCCTTAGACGCTCGCTGCTACCGAGATTCATAGTCGCTTTTTCACCGGGTTCGCACTTAATTTTCAGGTTTTGGGTATCGAACACTTTGGGGAATGCCAGTTCTTTTCCTTTGGAATTGGAAACTAAAAAATAGGCTACTTCCTTTACATCTTCTCCATACTTATCTTTACTGGTAATTTCAAGGATGTATTTCCCCTGGTTCCATGCTTTAAGGTTATTTATCCGGAAGTTCTTTTCTTTCGACGAATCGAAATGAAAAGTAAATACTTCCTTCTCTTTGTCCCATTTATAAAAATTGTTTTCCTCGCGATACTGATCATTTGGGAAGTTTTTGCGGAACTCATCCATCCCTAATACAAACTTGTCGGGACGTTCCCAAAGCCTGTCACGGTATGCTTTATCAGGATTTTTCAGTTTCCAGATTTTGATTTCGCCGGATGCCGGTTCGAACTCGTCGGAAAGATTAGTTGTGCGAATGCCAAAGCTTTTCGTATGAGTTTCGGGATTGCTTTGGTCTAAATCGCCCATATTCACGCCCACCAATAAGGACTTATAGCCAACACTTACGCTGGCTGAAGCACTATGGGTTTCGCCATTGATATCGGTCACATCGGCCGACACGCTATACGAAAAAGTAGGCGACGAGGCTTTGTCCACGCTTTCGTCGGGAATTGCCGAAAAAGCGATTTCGAATTTTCCGTTGGCATCCGTTTGGGCTGTGCCATTGGTAATTTCCATCTCGGGCGAGGATGGGTAGTAACCATACCAGCACCACCACCACCATGGGAAGTTTGCCTGCCGCACCACCCGGTATTTAACAGATGCCCCATCGATATTCGCCCCTGAGTACGCACCTGCTTTACCAGTAACTTTTATAGTTTCGTTAAGTTTAAAACTTCCTTTTTCGGGCTCAAATTTCACTTCAAACTTAGGGCGTTTATATTCTTCAACTGAAAAAGCAACCTGACTATCCCAATTATCATCCGACCGAATTATCATTTGCCCCATTAATCCAGTGGTTGGCGCAGTGAATGTACCGCTAAACGTACCGTATTCGTTTGTTTTCACTTGCTGCTGCGCCACTTGCTGGGAGTTGACATCGTAGAGCGTAATTACCAAATTTCGGGCAGGTTTAATTTTGGGGTTCTTCCCATCGGTCGAAACCAGTATACCTTTAAAATAGATGGTTTGTCCCGGGCGGTAAATTGCCCGGTCGAGGAAAAAAGTTGTATGCTCTTCGGTATAGGGCCCCCCTCTAAGATTTTGATGGAATTGACCCCTATAGTAATTATTATAACTATCAATATCACTGGTACTGATTTTATCCTTCTGCCAGGTTATTTCAGTTTCGAAGGCATTGTAATCGCGCTTTTTAAATTTAAAATTTTGATGGGGAATTTTAAGATAGCCATCCGCATTCGTAACAAAAGTGTCTCCTTTTGCGGTTTCGTATTGGCTGGAACCCGAATTATAAACCGGGAAAAGCAATTGTGCTTTGGCACCGGCAATAGATTCACCCGATTCGCGGTTTAACACATAAAAATCGGTGCTGCCATCGTCACAATTACGATGGATATAACTAATGTTCGAAATAGTAGTAAAAGCATACGCCATCCCATTCCCGGCAGTTTTAAATTCGGGTTGATTGCTAAATAAAACCATGTAATCGGACGGAGGAACCGCATCGAGTTTTATTTCGGCACTATGCTTTTGAAAATCGCTATCGTTGGGCAATGAAACTTTTCCCAATTTCAGAGGCTGCTTAGCAGCAAAATATTGAATAAATTTTTCTTCGCGGTTTACATTGTAATCCCGTTCCCATTTTCTGCGTTCGGCAGCAATTTCAGTTTTAGTAACCTTAATAATTCTCCAATATAACTGATCGAAATTTTTATACGACACCAATGCCCTAAAGGGCTGACCAGGTATGTTCACCTTCTCTGCTGTTGCCGAAATATCTTTAACCTGTATTTGTTGTTGCAGATTAAATGCCAGTATAGCTCCATCCGAGTCGGGATAACGTTTTATAATATCGGCACAAATTTGATATGCCTTTTTGATTTCCCATTTATGTTCATCAGATTGTAAGGGACGGTATTGGTTCCCTTTCTCCACCCATACTTGAGCAATATTATACGTTGCAAGGCCGGAGACAGGAAAAGAGGCGAATCTTTTCTCCAGTTCCTCTAGTGCCTTTAGGTATAGGTCTTCCTTATTCGAAAGGGTAAGGTGTTGTTTTACAAATTGCAACCGTTTAAGGTCTGCATCCACCAAAGCATCCGGGGATTTGTCGTTTAAATGAAACTGAAGAAGTTCCTGAAAAATTTTCAGGGCATAATATTTATAGGCAAAGGTATCGCGGGTACTAATTTTCAGTTTAATAAAATCCGAGGCTGAACTCAGATATTCCGGCGCGTTTATTTTAAATGCATAAGCTGGCTTTACCAAATCGGGTTCTGAATTCATAAAAAAATCAACCGCACGGTGCGCTAAAAAATCGAATAAAGTAGGCCGAAGTGCTTTCCCTTTTGCATCTCCCTCATGCATTACCGGTTGATAAACATCGTTTAAAATAAGTTTTGATTTGTTTGCATCCTCAAGCGAGGCTTGATAATGTTTAATGGTGGCATCTGCAATTTTTTCCAGGCTCCAGGTTTCAAGATCATCATTTTTGAAATTTACAGTCTCTGTTCGCTGGTTAAACCGATATCGGTTATTTTGGTAATATTGCCAGTAGATCTCGGCCAACATTGAATGAAGCAAAGGTTTTACCGGAAACGAAGCCGCTTTAACCTCATTCTCCAGGTTATTCAGATTTTTCTTAAAGGCACCTTCTTCCTTATAATCCATATACTTCAACTGGTGAATAATCGCTTTTACCAATTGAGGTGCATTGTTTTCATTCTTTGCAGCAGTATATATTTCATTCACTGCTTTTAAAGCGGATTCGGGCAATCCTTTGTTTTCGAATTCCTGAACATTTTTCCAGGCCAATTTGTAATCAAATTCTTTCATCGGTTCTTTATTTTGGGAGAATAGGGAAACTCCACACAAAAAAAACGCAATAATCAATGAGAAAAAGTGTTTGGTTTTCATACATAATGCATTTAATATTAAACTAAAAATAGGAAAAGTTAAGAAGTTCAAAGACGAAGGCTTAAAGCTAAAAGTATCTAATGGTTTGCGCTACTGTTTCCCAAATGTAGCCTTCTGCTTTCTACTTTCAGCTTTGAGCTTTGAGCTTATTTCTTAAGCTTTCTTCTATGATACAATTATCATTCAAATTCCATAAAAAATGAACAGGAAATGATTTTTATACTTTCTTCACTGCTTCTAACTTTTCCTATTAAAGATGTTCCTCAATTGACTCTCCCCTATAAAACCCGATTATATTTGAGAAAAACCAGTTGGTTTGAGAATTACATCGGTAATACACGAAACTGTATCAATATAATAAGGATCTTGCTTCAGCTTTGTCCATTCGGGACTGGCAACAAATACTGCCCAGTTTTTGTCCCGCTCTTCCATACTGTTAAATGCCAGCATATATTGTAAATTTGGCATAGCAGGCCCGGCAATAGTTTCACCAAAAAGTACAGGTCGCAAGCCGGTTTTTTTGAAAATAGCAATTTCGCCGCCTTCATTAAACATATGAATTTTCTTTTTGGCAATAATAGGGCTTGGGCTTTCGTAAATTCTTATTTCGTAAATACGGTTTGCATTGCCCATTAATTCAGTTGGAACCTCAATTTTAGGCAACGAATTAAAACCACGCATAATGGTTTTTTCCATACGAACAAAAGCGGTATCGTTCAAAGGGGCATTGAGAAATTTGTCTCCATCGGCCAGGTAAGTTTTGTCTAGCAATAATTTTTCATTATTTAAATAAACTGCTTCCAGCGAAGGGTGAGGAATAACCACATAAAGTGACGGACTATTAGGCCCGTAAACCATGGTGAAAACTCCAACTTTTTCAATCCCTAGGCGATTTAATGCAGGAATAGCAACATCCTTATAAAAATCGGCAACCAGTTTTTGTTTCGCTCCAACATGCAACTGATATTTGATCAATTCAACAAATTGGTTTGACTCAGGTGCTCCACTTGCAGAATTTGAAAATCCCGAAAGAAGCGGTGCCATACCCAATGCTCCTGTAGCAGTTAAAAAATCTTTTCTTTTCATATAGAATTGTTTAAAAAATTAGTTAATAGTTTATTGTTCTTTGAAATTATATAAAAAAAGTGCCAGTAAGTTATGAAAGATTTATGGTATTTTAATACTTCGGCTTGTTTAGCCGGTTTCAAATCCTTAACTAGTTTGCCTTAACAATTTTGAATTTTACAAGATTGTATCAAGAAATAACCAGTCAAGCGCAAAAAATACTATTTTTATTCGGTAATTATTGTTCAAAACCTTTGTATCAATTAACCAAACACATAAAAGATGAGAAAAAAACTCCTTTTTTCCCTGTCATTAATAATGCTGACAATTTCGCTATTTGCCCAATATCCAGGCCAATTTGAGTCAAAACAAAAAGTAAATACCCTCGTACCGGCAAAAGCCACTTCGTTCGAATTACACGAAGTTAAATTACTTAACAGCCCTTTCAAAAACGCAATGGATAAGGACATTGCATACTTATTAGCCATTGAACCTTATCGGTTATTACACCGTTTTTATGCCAATGCAGGCCTGCCCACCAAAGGAGATGTTTATGGTGGTTGGGAAAGTATGGGTCTTTCAGGACATACTTTGGGGCATTACCTTTCGGCCATTTCTATGGCATACTCTGGTACTGGAAATGTTGAATTTAAAAACAGAATCGATTTGATTGTTACCGAATTGGCTAAATGTCAGGATGCCCGAAAAACGGGATATATTGGCGCTATACCCAGCGAAGATTCGATATTTAATCAGGTAGCCCGGGGGGAGATTAAATCCGGTGGTTTCGACTTAAATGGAGGCTGGTCGCCCTGGTATACCGTTCATAAAGTTATGGCCGGACTAGTGGATGCTTATTTGTATGCCAATAATGAAAATGCGTTAAAAATAGTTTGCGGAATGGCCGACTGGACAGAAACCATTTTCAAAAACCTTACGGAGGAACAACGCCTCAAAATGCTCAATTGCGAATGGGGTGGCATGAATGAGGTATTGGTCAACATATATGCCATCACGGGGAACAAAAAATACCTGGATCTATCGCACAAGTTTCACGACGAATTTGTGATGGGGAAACTGGCGCAGAAAATAGACCCCATGCCCGGCAAACATTCGAACACCAATGTTCCTAAAGCTATTGGTTCAATTCGCCGATACGAGTTTACCTATTCGAAAGAAGACAGCACTATTGGATCGTTTTTTTGGAATACCATGGTACACCATCATTCGTATGTTATTGGTGGAAACAGCAGTTATGAATATTGCGGCGAGGCAGACAAGTTGAATGATCGCTTGAGCGACAATACCTGCGAAACCTGCAATACATATAATATGCTTAAGCTAACAAAACACCTGTTTTGCCTGAACCCGGACAGGGAATTGGCCGACTACTACGAACGTGCAATTTATAATCACATTTTAGCCTCACAAAACCCAACGGATGGTATGATGTGCTATTTTGTTCCCCTGCGCATGGGCACGCATAAGCAATTCAGTGATCAGTTCAATACCTTTACCTGCTGCGTGGGCAGCGGCATGGAAAACCATGTGAAGTATACCGAAAGTATTTATTTCAAGAGTAACGACGGAGGTTTGTATGTTAACTTATTCATTCCATCGGAACTAAACTGGAAGAGCAAAAATATTACTGTAAAACAGGAAACCGCGTTTCCTGAGAATAATAAAGTGACATTAACTATAGGCACTTCAAATTCAGTTAAATTCCCTCTGTACATTCGTAACCCCAAGTGGGCAGACAATGGAGTGAAAATCGTCCTTAACGGGAAAGAATATAATGCCAAAAAGACTCAGGAAGGATACTTGGTTATCAATCGTTCCTGGAAAAACAACGATAAAGTAGAATTAGTATTACCAATGGTAATTCATACCGAAAGTATGCCCGATAATGTCAACCGCATTGCCTTTTTATATGGTCCGGTTGTTTTGGCCGTCCAACTAGGGAAAGATATACCAGATCCGGTCTTTGGAACTCCGGTAATGCTCACCGATAATCGCAATGTTACCAGCTGGGTAAAACCCGAAGGCAACGAACCACTTACATTCCAAACACAAGGCATTGGAAAACCGGCAGATCTCCTTTTGAAACCATTTTACAAGACCTACGATCAATATTACAGTGTCTATTTCGATTATTTTACAAATGCAGAATGGGATGCCCGAAAGGTAGAATACGAAGCCGACAAAAGACATCAACAGGAAATTGAAGCAAAAACTATCGATAATTTCAGGATAGGCGAAATGCAACCTGAACGCGATCATAACCTCCAGGCCAGCGAGCGTTCGTACGTGGATGAAGCTTTAGGCCGCACCGGACGTGAAGCCAGGGCTGATAACTATTTCTCCTTCGAAATGAAAGTGGACTCCACCTTAAATAATACCCTGTTGCTAACATATATTGGCGATGATAAAGACCGTAAATTCGATATTTTGGTAGATGCTGTTAAAATCGCTACGGTCGAATGGAAAGGCGGAAAAACAGGCAAGTTTTATGATGAAGAATATGTTATTCCATCTGAATTAATTAAGAGTAAAACAAAAATTACTGTCCGCATCGAAGCTAATTATGGCCGAACTGCCGGAAGAGTTTTTGGTTGCAGGACAATAAAGAAATAGAAAGCCAAAAATACCGAACATTTAATTGCATTGAACTTTTGGTTATAGTCAATAATTTTTAATCTCATTTTTAAACAATTGATATAATGAATAATCATCTCGAAAAAATCCGAAAAATAGTTTGGGGAACTTCATTGGTCATTTTATTCACACAGTCTGCCCTGGGGCAAAACAATCCTCAGCGCGATTACCCGATTCAGCCGGTACCATTTACTTCGGTAAAGGTAAACGATAATTTTTGGGCACCACGTATCCGCTTAAATCACGATGTTACCATTCCCATAGCCCTGGATCAATGCTATAAAACCGGACGGGTAGATAACTTTATTTTTGCCGGAAAACTGAAAGAAGGAAAATTCTGTACCGAATATCCATTTGATGATACCGATATTTATAAGATTATTGAAGGAGCCAGCTATTCGCTTCAGACCTACCCCGATAAAAGCCTCGAAGCAAGAATCGACACGTTGATTTATTATATCAGCAAAGCTCAGGAGCCTGACGGTTATCTATTTACAAACCGCACCATCGATTCAATGAACCTACATCGATGGGTCGGGCAAAAGCGTTGGGAAAAAGATCCCGATTTGAGCCATGAACTTTACAATTGTGGGCATTTATACGAAGCCGCGGTAGCTCATTATCTGGCAACCGGAAAACGCAGTTTAATTGATATAGCCATAAAGAATGCCGATTTACTGGTTAAAGACTTCGGTCCTGGTAAACTGGCATACGAACCTGGGCATCAGATCGTCGAAATGGGGCTGGTAAAAATGTATCGTGTAACCGGCAAAAAGGAATACCTCGATTTGGCAAAATATTTTCTCGACATTCGAGGTAAAGGAACCGAATACAGTCAGGACCATAAAAAAGTAATTGACCAAACCGAAGCAGTGGGACATGCTGTTAGGGCTATGTATATGTATTCCGGAATGGCCGATGTGGCTGCTATAACAGGTGACCAGGCCTATCTCCATGCCATTGATCTTATATGGCACGATATCATAAAATCGAAATTATATATTACCGGAGGGATTGGAGCTGCAGGTGGCCACGAAGGATTTGGTCCGCAATATGACTTGCCCAACATGTCGGCCTATAACGAAACATGTGCATCTATTGGGGAAATTTATTGGAACTTTCGGCTATTCCTGCTTCATGGCGACTCAAAATACTATGATATTTTGGAACGTTCCCTCTATAATGGAATGATTTCGGGAGTTTCCATAAGTGGAGACAGGTTCTTCTATCCCAATCCCCTAAAATCGCAAGGTCAGCATAACCGAAGCCCCTGGTTTGGATGTGCTTGCTGCCCCAGCAACGTTTGTCGCTTTATTCCATCCGTTCCGGGATACATGTATGCAAAAAATAATACCCGGTTGTATGTAAATTTATTCATTAACAGCTCGGCAAATGTCGATTTTAACGGAAATAACCTGGAAGTGATTCAAAAAACAGAATACCCATGGAACGGCGATATTGAGTTTACCCTTAATCCCTCAAAAACCCAATCGTTTGATGTGGCCATCCGGATTCCGGGATGGGCCAGAAATGAACCTGTTCCCGGAGACCTTTATGCTTTCGAATCAAAAATGAGCGGCCCCATAACGCTGTTGGTGAATGGAAAGCAAGCTAATTATAAGGTAGACAAAGGATATGCTATAATTACAAAAAACTGGAAAAAAGGAGATCAGGTAAAAATATCTTTTCCTATGCCTGTTCAACGCATTCTGGCTAATCAAAAAGTTACAGCCAATATTGGTAAAGTTGCCCTTCAACGCGGCCCGGTAGTTTATTGTGCCGAATGGTCTGATTTTCAGGATAAAAACGTTTTGAATTTAGTACTCGATAAAAACGTTTCCTTAACATCCGAATATAAACCCGATATGTTAGGAGGAATTGAGGTACTGACTGGCGAAGCCAAAAACGCTCAATTTATATCGGGAAACAAAACTGAAGGGAACAAAATACCCTTTACTGCAATTCCTTATTTTGCATGGGCCAACCGCGGTCCCGGAGAAATGTCAGTATGGCTTGCCACACAGCCCGAAGCTGCACGGCCTGTCCCCGCTCCTACTATTGCATTTAAAAGCATGGTCACATCATCGGTAAAAGCGCCCAATCTAAATGCCTTAAAAGATCAGGATGAACCTGCCAACTCCAGCGATCGTGAAAATATATACTTTCATTGGTGGCCAATTCGCGATTCAGTTGAATGGATTCAATATACATTCGAAAAACAGGAAAAAGTATCTGTTGCAAAAGTATATTGGTACGACGATGGCCCATGGGGCGAATGCCGTGTTCCCGAATGGTGGAAGTTATACTATCAAACCTCCGATGGTAAATGGCAGGAAGTAAAAACCAATTCACCTTACAGCGTTGACAAAGACAAATATGTCGCATTACCTTTTGATGCAGTAGAAACCAGGGCCATGAAACTGGAAGTTAAGATTCAAAAAGACTTTTCCAGCGGACTGTTTGAATGGGTAGTGGAATAAATTAGCTTCTACAGGAAGTTACTTATAAATGAATTATGGGTTAACTTCGGAATTGTCCCTGTTATGCCTCTCTATAACAGGGACAGTTTACGAAAAGGCTTTATTAAACTGAGTCGAAATACATCAAATTATTGCCTTTTGAATCAATTTCTTTACTATCAAATTTCAATTTCTGTTTTAAATATTAGTACAGCATCTCCTTTTATCTGAATAAGGATTGGTTTTTCGTTTTCTACTTTTACCCTTACATTTATCACTCCCAGCCTGTCCATTTTCTCACCCTGGCGGGCATTGAATTCGAATACATTATTTTTATAACCTACAATTTTATTTTGAATCAAATACCCGCCCAACGGTCCATTTGCATTGCCTGTAACGGGATCCTCGTTTATGCCAATGGCAGGTGCAAACATCCGCCCATATGTTAAGATATCTTCGCTGCCCGAATCAAATGTAAAGACAAAATATCCATTGCAATGGATCTGTTTACTCAAAGCAGCCAAATCGCTAAAATGAGGCGTTAAATCGTTCAGCTTTTTCCGGCTTTTGATGCCAATCATAACTTTTGAATGCCCGGCAGAGGCAATCTGAACCGGACACCGCTCGTCCTGATCCGAATTATTTAACCCCAAAGCGGTTAAGATTTTTTGTATTGTATCATCCTCTAAGGCAGGACTGAGCTCAAATTTTCCCTGGGTCATGATTACCTGATATGTATCATTCATTTTAATAATCTCGCAGGGGAGAATTCCAATCCGGGTTTTAATCCTGAAAATACACGAATCGAGATTATCTTCAAGGGCCTTGGCATGCATGGCAGCAATGGTAGCATGTCCGCAGGTTGGAACTTCTGTTGTTGGCGTAAAATATCTGATTACACCATCGCAATAATTGTCATCGGGAGCGAAAAGAAAGGCTGTTTCAGAATTGTTTAATTCCCGTGCAATCTGCAGCATCTGATGCTCATTCAACCCGTCGGCATTCACCACTACTCCGGCAGGGTTTCCTTTAAACCGCTCTTTGGTGAAAGAATCTATTTGGTAGGCTATCCTTTTTTTCATACTGGTTTTAGTTGGTTGGGGTTATTCTGTTGTTGATGCAAGTTTATTTTTCAGTGATTCTGTTCTTTAAATCCATTTGCTCATGAAGTATTCTTATGATTTCAACCTCGTTTTCTTCGAGCTTTCGATAAAATATGATGTGCCTACCAGCTCTAGACCCCAATAAGTTGTCTGTAACACCGGAATAACTTTTACCTAAAGCTGGATTACATGCTACTTCGTTACAGTTTTCCAATAACATGAGATAATATAAGTCTGCCTGATTTTCAGACCACTTATCATAAGTATAATTCCAAATCCCGGATAAATCGTCAACTGCTTTTTTTGTTATTTTATACCTGGCCATTCAGTTTCCTTTTAGCTTTTAATCCTTCCAGATGAGATTCAGGATTGAAATCATATGCTATTCCGCTTTCTATCCCTTCTTTAATAGCTTCTCTTAAAGCTATCATTCTGTTTTCTTCTTCTTCCAAAAGTCTTAATCCCGCCCGGATAACTTCACTCGCATTCTTAAATCTCCCTGCAGATATTCTGTTTTGAATAAAATTATCAAAATAGTTCCCGATTGATATTGAAGTGTTTCTACTCATAATTCAACAATTTTTTCACAAAGTTACCAAATATTGGTACAATAATTCAGTTGGCATTCTTTCTTTTATAATACATAATAACAATGAAGGTAATTCCCTTTACTGTTTCTTTTTGTCCTGTATTAACTTCATCAACCTTTCGAAATACGCTTCAATGGTTTCTTTGGGAAGCATTGGAACATATTCAATTGCAGAAGAAAATCCGTTTATTAAATCGGTATATTTTTTGAAATTTGCTTTTAGTGTGGCTTCATCATTGGTTTCCCAATAGTTGCCCTCGTCCGACAATTTGAAGTTGGTAAAGTATTTTGTATTGAGGTAGCGAAAAAGCTGAATGATGAACTGGTGAGTTTCGACTCCGGCATATTGGGTTTTTACCGAGAGCATATATAAGTACTCGCTTTCTGGCTGTTCATTTGTTTTGCCATAAAACTTTAAATGAACATTGCTGCTCATGCGACCATTTGAGAGAAAACAAACCGATATTGTTTCGCATTCGGGAGGCGTAAAGCTAATGCCATAAATATTTTGGTTGTATTCGGGCTTCCAAAAGGTATTTTCGGGAAATTGCCTTTCGTACACATTGTATTTCCAATTGTAAATACTGGCTATCTCCTGAATTTCGTTGATTAATTCGGGTAATAACTCCGGTTTGGCTATGCTACCGTTATAATGAAAACTTAAACCCATTGTTACGATTCCTCCATTTCTTTAAACCTAATAGCCCCGCAGCATTAATTTGAGCAAATACCCGGTACTTGTGAGTCATTTTTTCTATTGTTTTGACAAATAGGCTTTCTATTTCAAATAACCTTTTTCACGTAGATTTTTATAAATATCGGCAATATTTTCAGGTATATTGAATTGAATGAGCCAGTTAACATCTAAGCCATTGCAAATAGCAATTTTCATTAGATATTGATTGTTGCCAATATATTTTCCAATTGTTTCAACATCGTCCCTAAATTCGAGATGCAGGTCTTCGTGTTGTTTTTGTATGAGCGTTAAAATTTTAAATACACGGGCAACGATGTAAATAGATAACGTGTATGCTTTACCCTGTTTTTCGGAGGCAATCCGGGCGTTGTTCTGTTCGAGCAGGTGGCGCAACATGAGGCAATTTAAACTTATTTCGCCCAGCTTGTCTTTGGTAATGGAAACATGCTCGTTTATTTCGCCGCTTATTTCACGAATGTCCATTAATAAAATCCCGGGGGAATAATACCGTTCGGTAGCTTGTTGTATGCGTTTTACGATTTGGGCTTTTACTTGTTCGCGCTTATCTTCTGCCGAATCGGTATCGATCAGTTTGAACCGGAGTTGGTTGGCTAATGGCAAATCGTTTTTAAGCAGCCTTAAAATGAGCTTGTCCTTCTCATCGCTGGGAAGTAATTGTAAAGCTTTTTTAAATTCAGGGTCAAAAGTCATATTGCTTTTTTTTAACTTTCTACATTCTCCTTTTCTTCCACTTCAAACGCCCCGTATAACAATGCTTTGAGCAATTGCTCGGTGGCTTGTTGATTGGCTATGAAGTGTTGTTTTAATTGTTTGGTTTTGGCTAATTGCTTTTCAATTTCGGTTACAATGCGAGTTTGTTCGGATAGTGGGGGGAGTGGGAAAAGACTTTTTTCAAATTGATCATTTGTAATGCTTGGCGAATTAAAACCCACCATCAAATCTTTGAAAGAATTATTTACATAAGGTGTGAGTAAATAATAGAACGCATATTTCAATTCTACATTCAAAGTTTTAAAAACATTAAACCCTGTTGAACCTATATAATTTTCTAATTCTTCTTCTATTACCGCAATGTTCTTCAGGTAAGGTCTAACTGTTGAGTATGCAATAAAATTTGGCTTTAAAATTCTTCTTGCTCTTGTAGAAAGTTCCCTTACTGTTTTTTGTTTTGCCTCTCTGATAATAAAGTTTTGGTTGTCAATGGCATCTATATCTACATAATTTATGATTGTATCAGGCGAAAGGTATTTTTGAATATCAAGATTATCTGTGTATTCGATAACTTCCCCCAACCTACACCATACCCAACTATCAGGAATTTCAAAAGGAATTTCTTCGGGTTTGATAGGTGGTAATGGTTTTTCTTTTTTGCCCTTGCCCTGAGCTTGTCGAAGGGTTTCTTTTTCGGCTTTAATGCGTTTGAGTAATTGTTGCCCAGTTTCTATTTGGCTAAAGCCAATTTGAGAATTGATTTTAGAACCACAGGCTGAAGCCTGTGGCAATTTATTAGAAATCGATGATAAACTATTGATTGAATTGCCTCCAGAATCATCAGGAGAAGCCTGTGGCAATTTATCAAATGGCATTGATGAATCGAACATTGAATTGCCTCCAGCTTTAGCTGGAGAATTTGAAAATTTTATCGCATCATTGGCTTTAGCCAAAAGTTTCCCCTGTATAGCATCTTGCAGTATGGCTTGGTTTAGAAGGTTGAGTTGGATGAGTTGGTCGGAATAAAGTTTCTCTACCTCAATTTCTTTTGCTACTAATTGCTGTTCGAGTTCAACTATCTCTTTTTGTTTTTCAATACTTGGAACGGTAACAATAACATCGGCAATTTTATTTAACGACAAACTTACATTTGCCATTCCCTTCATTTGCGAAACCAATAACTCTTCTCGGTTCCAATGCAAGTAAATGTGCAGGTATTTGGCTAAAACTACGTTTTCATTTTTAGGAACAACGGTACAAAGAATATTGCCTAATGCAAATTTGCCTTCCTGATATTTAACCCGCTTCATACTTGCATGACCATGTCCTGTTGATGAAACCAAAGGAATAATTACAGCCTTGGTATCAAATTGGAATTCGTTATGTGTTTTATTGGCTTCGCCCAATGCCACCATTGTATAAGGGCCGGGAATAGCTTTCATTATTCCAGTTTCGCCTTTTGTAATAGTGCAAATATCTCCTAATCTATATTTCATGTTATATATTTGGCTAAAGCCAATTTTATTTTATACCTCTAAAACCTCCATTTAAAAATGGGGGCAATTTTTGAATTGCCCCCAAACCCTTTAACAAAATATGGCAATTGAATTGCCTCCTGCTTTAGCTGGAGGAACAAAAAGCATCTCCCTTTTGGCTTTAGCCAAATTATTTGTCATTAAATTTCTGAAACCCATATTTTATAATAAATTCATAATATTCATCACTAAAAGATTTATGCTTATGGTGTTCTTCCTGATTTTTGATATATTCCCTTACCTTGTCAATCATCGATTCTGAAACAGAAACAGCAAAATATTCATCTTGCCATTCAAATTTAGATTTTGTTAATTGTTGTTTGTTAATCCAAAAGGAGGACTCGCCTTTAATTAGTTGCATGGTTTTCTGAATTGTTTGGTCAATTCCCAATGAAACTAAGCAATGACAATGTTCCGAATATCCATTTATAAAATCAATATAAATTGCTTTCTCTCTGGCGTTAGCAATAATGTGATGCCAGACTTTTTCTCTTAATTCTTTTGAATCAAGAAATGGTTCTCTGTTTTTGGAACTCCATACGAAATGGATATAGACTTTTACAAATGACATATTACATTTTTTTAAGTTCTTCCAAAATTTCAGAAATAGCGGACTGATTTTTTTCAATTCTTTTAATTATAGCCTTTCTGTCGTACACCACTTCTTCCACAACCTTATTGGGATTTTTAATATCCAAATCATACCCTCGTTCAATAATGGTATCAATAGATATTTTCCAACTTACTTCGCTTTCTTCTCGCTTGTTCCACCATTTTTTGATGTCGTTAAATTCATCAACACGTATCGATTTTGTTTTGCTATATGCTTTTTGACCTTCTGGCATTTGGTGTTCGTAATACCAAATATCTTTGGTAGGTTTTCCTTTATCGAAAAACAACAAGTTTGTTGCCACTGTTGCATAGGGTTGGAATACTGAGTTTGGTAAACGAATTATTGTATGCAAATTACAATCTTCCAATAGCTTTTGTCTTACCCGTTGTTTAACACCTTCTCCAGTTAATGAGCCATCGGGCAAAACTATTCCGGCTCTTCCACCTTGCTTTAGTAAGTGTATCATTAATATCAAAAACAAATCGGCACTTTCCTTTGTACGGTAAGTTTGTGGAAAATTACTTTCGTTGCCATTGGCCACAATGCCTCCAAAGGGTGGGTTCGCCAATATTACATTTACACGGTGTTTCTCAGTAAAGTTGCTAAGCGGTTGGTCTAAAGCATCGCCAAATTTTATGCTTGGCACTTCAATGTCGTGCAATATCAAATTGGTTGTTGCCAACAAATACGGAAGCGGTTTATATTCCCAACCTGCAATGTTTTCTTCTATACTCTTGCGCTCAGCAACATTTTTGGCTTGTTTCTTTAAATGCTCAATGGCACAAGTTAAATAACCACCTGTACCACAAGCAGGGTCGAGTATTTTTTCACCTAATTGTGGGTTTATGGCATCGGTAATAAACTGGGTAATGGCGCGGGGTGTGTAAAACTCGCCGCTTTTGCCGGCACTTTGCAGGTCTTTCAGAATGGTTTCGTACAGCTCGCCAAAGGCGTGGCGGTCTTTGGCAATGTTAAAATCTATTTCGTTGAGCTTGTTCAACACCTTGCGAATGTTGATACCGCTTTTCATGTAATTGTTATTGCCTTCAAAAACTTCACGAACTATAACGGCACGTTGGTTGCCTGTGCTTAAATCGAGATTACGCAAAGCTGGGAACAATTGGCGATCAACAAACTCCAACAATTCATCGCCTGTTATTCCTTCGTCATCGCCAGCCCAATTGCCTTTTTCTTTTACCCAGTGGAATTGGTCGGGTATGGGCGATTTGTAATTATCGTCGAGCAACTCTAATTCTTTGTCTTTGTCCGAAAAAATCTTCAAAAAAAGCATCCAGCCTAATTGCTCAATGCGCTGTGCATCGCCATTTAGGCCGGTGTCCTGCCACATGATGTTTTATATGCTTTTTAAAATGCCTGATATGTTACCCATTATACTATAGTATAGTTTTGATTAAAATATTGTTTTTTGAACCATAACTCAAAGGCGGGGTCAACAAATTCAAACACACCATTTACTTCATGTATCATGTCGGAATTTATGAGCATGGTTTTATTTTTACTTACATTTCGTGGTGTGCCAAGTGCATGCTTTTTCATTACAGCAGTACTGGTAAATTGTGTCTCACCTTTTACTACCGCTTTTAATAAATTTAATTGCGTATGGCTAATACTTTCGGTTTCTTTTTGATATAAAGGCGAATTGGCGTTAATTAACTCTTTTAATGCTGTATTTACTTCAGCTATAGTAGCTTTTGTGTAGGACAAATTCCAAATATAGTGAGCCAATTGTTGCACATACCAAGAATGATTTTTCATTATTGAGGGTATCATACTTGCAATATCTTCATCAATTTGTTTTCCTGTGTCTGAAAAGCCTTTGCAAATAAAAGAAATCCACTTTTTTGTTTCAATTTTTTGAAGTAACATGATGTCGCCAAAGCGATAAAATGGTTTGGCCGGATTGTTGAAAATGTCGGTCATCATGTGGCGCTTACTACCATAAAGACAATAGGTAACTAATTTGTGCCGTTGCCAATATGCCCTCAGTTTTTTTTCAAATATCAGGAAATCATTAAACGAGGATAGATTTTGGAACTCATCTAAACAAATAATGAATTTAATTCCTTTCGACTTAGCTATAGTTTCGGGCAAATTCAGCACTTCCTCGCTATTTTTCTTCAATTCATCCCAGTCAAAGCTTAAACTAAAATCGGTATTTGGGTCAATCCCGACACTCAACTTTGGGATTAATTTTTTGAATAAATCACGTCCGCTACTCATCCAATCTTCCCATTTCGAAGAAGATGCTTTAATGATTTCTTTGGCAAACGTTTCTAGAAATTCTTCTTCGCTACCTGCCGAAAAAAGGTCTATAATGACTGTCTTTGTATTTTTATCTGTTTTGTTTATTTCAGAAATTACTTTTTCTACGAGCGATGATTTTCCCCAACGCCGCGGAGATATAATGGTGGTATTGACGCCATTAATTAAATTGCTTTGCAATTTTGCTGATTCAGCCTCCCTATTGGTAAATGAATACGTACTAACCGTGGTGCCGTATATAAATGGTGAATCTTTCATTTTTTTACTATTTAGTATTATACCATACGGTATAATACACAAAGGTATAAAATTAAGCTGTTTTATAAAGTTCTAATTCCAATTCTCTTACTGCCTGTAAATATTTCTCTTTGCTTCCAAACTCATTAATTATTTCTGTTGGTGAACCAAAATCGGAAAGTGGTTGTACTCTTAACACCTCGATACTTTCAATATTGTTAATTCCTTCGTCAGCATATTTGTCTAATAAAGCCTCTAATATATTTCTTGCTTGATCGCCGTATTTAGTAAAATAATTGCGCTTTTTAACGTTATTGGCTCTTTCCTTGCGTGTTAAAGGTGGTTGGTCGTATGCAACATGGCAAATTAAATCAAACAAATCAACCTGTTTGCCTATTGCTTCATATAATGCTTCTACCAAAACGCCTTGCTCTTGTATTTCGGCAATTATAGCTTCTTTTCGGTCGGTAGAGTTCCATTTATTTAAAAAATCGGACATGGAAGCAAACTTCCCTTTTATAATTTCCTTAGTATGGTCTTTAAGGCTTACAGTTATAGGTTTCCCGTGTTGGTCGAAATACATTTCACGACTTATCAAAATAGTAACATCCACACCATTTACATATACTTTTTGCCTTGGTTCACGAACGCCACCAATATCTGCTGGTTTGGGGTAACGAATTTCGGGTTTTCCAATTTCAATTTCAACGCCTGTAACTTCATCAATAATTGGCGTAGTGTCAGTTTCTTCTTCATCAACAATAACGCTTAAATCGGCATCTTCTGAAACTGGTTTAACACGAATTGGGTCGCCATCAAAGTCTTTATCTGCAAATAAATCGGTAGCATTGCGAAAATCTAAAATCGTAAAGTAAAGCTTGTCGAACTCCTCGTTAATTCTTGTACCGCGCCCAATTATCTGTTTGAACTTGGTCATAGAATTAATGTTTGAATCGAGAACAATTACTTTACAGGTTTGCGCATCAATACCAGTGGTCATTAGTTCGGAAGTAACTGCAATTACAGGATATTGCTCTTCGGGGTTTGTAAAGTTGTCAATTTCACGTTTGCCCTCGTCATTATCGCCTGTAATCTGCATCACATATTTATAGTTTACAGAAACCAAATCGGCATTGTGCTTGGCGATAGCCGAGCGCATGCGTTCGGCATGGTCAATGTCAACGCAAAAAATAATGGTTTTTGCAAATCGGTCGTAACCTTTTAAAAACTCAGTAAGCTTTTTGGCAACTATATCTGTGCGTTCGTCTATTGCTAAATTACGGTCAAAGTCTTTTCGATTGTATATGCGGTCTTCAACTAGGTTTCCTTGTTTATCGGTTTTGCCTTGTTCGGGTCGCCAACCTTCTGCATCGACATTTAAACTTACTCGAATAACTCGGTAAGGAGCTAAAAATCCATCGTCAATACCTTGTTTGAGGGAATATATATAAACAGGGTCGCCAAAATACTCTGTATTGCTGGTTTCTTTTGTTTCTTTCGGAGTTGCTGTTAAACCAATGTGGGTGGCATTTTTGAAATAAGTAAGAATCTCACGCCACGCACTATCTTCTTTGGCACTTCCACGATGGCACTCGTCAATAATAATCAAATCGAAAAAGTCGGGCGAGAATTGTTTGTAAACGTCCGAATCAATTTCCGAACCTGTCAAGCCTTGGTATAAGGCTAAATAAATCTCATAGCTTTTATCTATTTGACGGTGCTTTACCACCGTCATTTTATCTTTGAAATGTTTGAAATCTCCTCTTCGGGTTTGGTCAATCAAAGCGTTACGGTCGGCTAAAAATAAGATTCGTTTTTTCGCTCCTGCTTTCCAGAGTCTATGAATAATCTGAAAAGCTGTGTAAGTCTTGCCAGTTCCTGTTGCCATTACCAGCAAAATACGGTTTTGTCCATTTGCAATAGCTTCAATGGTTCGGTTTATTGCTATTTGTTGGTAGTATCTTGGTTTACGTCCGCTACCATCGAAGTAATAATCTTGTAATGCAATCTTTTCAGCATCTTCGGTTAGAATGCCTTTATATTTTCTGTATTTATCCCAAAGTTGTTCAGGTGTTGGGAAATTATCAATGGATAATTCTGTTTCAATTTCTCCGTCTTTGGCTGTGCGGTCGTGAAAAACAAATCCATCACCATTGCTACTGAATACGCAAGGAATATCAAGTATTTTAGCATAATCCAAAGCTTGTTGAATGCCTGCTCTAATAGAATGTTTATTGTCTTTGGCCTCAATTATTGCAATTGGAATATTGGGTTTGTAATACAGAATGTAATCTGCCCGCTTTCTTTCGCCTCTTGCCGTCAATTTGCCACGAACGTAAATCTTACCATCTGTAAAAGAAACCTCCTCTAAAATCTGTGATATTTTATTCCAACTTGCCTTCTCTAAAGCAGGTGTAATAAACTTTGTGCAAATATCACGTTCGGATAATTTTTTCTTGTCAATCATTTTTAATCAATAACATTTAAAAATAGACAAAACTTTAGAGTTGGCATAGGTGCGATGGCAAGTTTGCAGCTTTTTTGCAGGCATTTAGATTACTCTCATGCTCAATTTGTTCTCCAAGGTATTTGTGAGGGCTTTGGCGTTGGCTCGTGTGCGCTTATAAATCTGCTTCAATGTGCTGTGAATGTGTATCGAGCAACAAATCCATTACATATAGTCTTTAAAGTCGTCTAATGGTTCATCAAAATCAGGCGATAAATAAATTTGTCCTTTTGCACATCCAAATTTGGGAGTCTTTTTCTTAATCTCTTTTTTTCTTTTACTTAACAGAAAAACAATAAAGTCATTTACTTCTGATTTTAAATCGATGGGTAAATAATTTAGTTTTGTATATAGTTGAATTTGTTCCATATCGTGAGCTTTTACACAAAGATACAAATCTATTTATAAAACAATTATTTTTCAGAAAAGGGTTCTTCAACCTATTTTAAGTATTAACCTTTCAGGCTTTCAAATTTCCAATATTATCTTTTTTTGATCGCCATAATCTGTTTATTATTGCAGAAGTATTCACTTAGTCAAATTCAATACTATGTTTCGTCGAAATTTTTTGCAAACAATACCGGGCATCGTAAGCATAGGAGCCGTTTCCGGGACAAATACCCTATTTTCGCCTGCCAAAGAAGTGCAGCCCATCACCCGTGAATATTGGGTAAGTGTTTTAGAACGGGTGATAACCCCGGTATTTGAATCGCTTGCTAAAAACGAGCTAAAACTAAAAATGCCGGTCGAAAGCAAACCCACCTCCACCGATCGGCCAAAATATACCTATCTGGAGGCTTTTGGACGAAGCATGGCCGGTATTTCGCCATGGCTTCAATTACCTGCCGACGATTCTCCCGAAGGCAAAAAAAGAAAACGCTTTTTCGATTTAGCCCTTGTCTGCCTGGATAACGCCACAAACCCATCGGCCGCCGATTATATGAATTTTTCGGATGGCGGACAACCCTTGGTGGATGCTGCTTTTCTTGCCCACAGCCTGGTACGTGCCCCCCGATTCTGGAGCGAAGTTCCCGAAAAAGTAAAAAATAATGTGGTGCAAGCCTTTCTTAAAACCCGAACTATTAAGCCGGGATATAACAACTGGTTACTATTTTCGGCTATGATTGAAGCATTTTTTCTTAAATACTCCTATCCGTGGGACACCATGCGCATGGATTATGCCCTGAAAAAGCACAGTGAATGGTATAAAGGAGATGGCATGTACGGCGATGGCCCCGATTTCCATTGGGATTATTATAACAGCTATGTAATCCAACCATTTATGCTGGATATTTTAACTATTGCCCATGAAAAGGATATGTATAAAGATTTATATACCCTCGAAATAAAACGGGCACAGCGCTATGCTGCCATTCAGGAGCGCTTGATTTCTCCCGAAGCAACCTTTCCTCCTATTGGCCGTTCGTTGCCCTATCGGTTTGGCGCTTTACAGTTGCTTGCCCAAATTGTGTTAATGGAAAACTTGCCCAATGCAATAACAAACGGTCAGGTAAAAAATGCCCTATCGCAGGTTATTAAAAAAATGATTGAATTCCCTGGCACATTCGATGCAAATGGGTGGCTGAATATTGGTTTTATGGGGCACCAGCCTTCTATTGGCGAAGGATATATTTCAACCGGCAGTTTGTATTTATGTACCACAGGATTATTACCATTAGGCCTTCCTGCCGTTTCAGATTTTTGGAAATCGCAACCCGAAGACTGGACTTCCAAAAAGATATGGAGTGGTGTGGATGTGCCGAACGATTCAGCCCTTTATTGACAACCAGATAGACTTAAAATAATTTTCTCATTTTTAATAAATTGGCATATTATTTGATTTCAGAAATTTCCTAAAAGCCTTTTACTAACCAACCGCTTTTAACTGAAACCAAAAAAAAACTTAAAAAGCCCCAAAAGGGCTTTTTTTATGTTGATCCTCTCAAGGATATTCTTTAATTTGATAAAAAAATAACACCATTCTTTAAATTAAAAATGCATTTTTACAAACCGATCTCCCTTGAAATGAAAACGATTTTTATTACCACCCTGTTTCTATTCCTCACCTTCCAGGCACATAGTCAGACCTTAGCAGGAAAAGTTGTTGATGCCAATACGGGCGAACCAATTGCCTATGTGAATATTGGTGTGGTAGGAACATCCATAGGAACCATTACCGATATCAACGGCAAATTTCAGATGGAGGTGAGCGGCCTGTTATCGCAAGCCCAGGTGCGTTTTACGATGATTGGTTATGCCGCTAAATCGTTTACCCTGGAGGAATTAGCGAAAAACGAAAACTCTATTCAGCTTAAAGAGGAACCTGTTCAATTGGCGGAGGTTATAATCAGGCCAGGGAGCAAAATCAAAAAAGTGGGAACAACAAGCTGTAACACCCGGAATGTTTGTGGCTGGGGCGGGACTAATTTTGGCAAGGGGCACGAACTTGGTCTAAAGCTTGATTTGGGAGCGGTTCCTGTTCGGTTTCAAAAAATACATTTTCGATTAAGTAAACAATCCTTTGATACGTCCCTGTTTCGACTTCACATTCGCTCTCTTGAGAATAATTTACCTTCGGTAGAATTGCTTACCGAAAACATTATTCTTACCGTTACTAAAAAATCGGGTTGGGTCGATTTCGATTTAAGCAAGTATAATTTAGTTTTCAAGGGCGAAATAGCTTTGTCAATCGAGTGGGTAAATGTACTAGGGACTAATAAAGACAGGCTTAAGAGAATGAATGGCTCGAAAGAATATACCCCAATCGTACTTTTTAATACAAAGAAAAATCATGGAAGCACTTATATTCGCCGGGGAAGTGAAGATAGGTGGAAATCTGCTGACGATGGTAGCCCTACCTTTTATGTTACCGTTCAATAATTGAGAAAAGCTGAAATTTAAGTCCTTGGCAAAAAATGGAGTTTTTTGAGGTTTTGCATTCAGCAAATCGTCTATATAAACCAACACGTTAGCGCTTATTCAATACAATATTCCTTCCGAATATTTTCGGTGACCGATAAACATCATGCCCTTTGTGCTGTTTAAAGCTTAATTTCCCCGAATAATTTAGCTCGAAATGGATTTTAAAAATTTATCGCTTTATAAACCCAAAATGGAATACCGCCGGTTTGGGAAAACAAATAAAAAGCTGAGCGTTATTACGCTTGGAGGAATGCGTTTTAAGCATGGGGGAAAAGAACCCCGCCATGTTATACCCGACGACACGCTCGAAGAATGCACTGAGACGGTTAAAACTGCATTTTCCATGGGCATTAACCATATCGAAACGGCGTATGGGTATACCAAAAGTGAAACCGCTTATGGAAAGGTGCTAAACGATGTTTTAAAAATAAAGCGCAATGCCTATTACCTCATGACCAAAGGAGCGCCCCAAACAGCGGCAAATACCCGCAAACTGGTCGAGGAGCAACTTACTGCTTTAAAAACCGATTATTTCGATTTTTATGCATGGCACGGCATGAATAATATGCAGCGTTACCAAACTGCTTGTCAGAAGAACGGGCCTGTGGAAGAATTGCATAAGATGAAGGCCGAAGGGTTAATTAAACACATCGGGTTCAGTACCCATGCCCCACTCGAAATAATAATCAAGGCGATTGAAACCGACATGTTCGAGTTTATGAACCTGCATTATTATTACTTTTTTCAACGAAATAAGGGAGCAATTGACCTTGCTCAAACTAAAGACATGGGGGTATTTATTATTTCGCCCAACGACAAAGGCGGACAATTATCCAACCCTCCGCAGAAATTATCGGACCTCACCCATCCTTTAACTCCGGTACAATGGAATACACGGTTTTGCCTTTCAAACCCTGCCATTCATACATTGAGTTTTGGTTTACCGGCAACGGTATCGTTCGATCAGATCGATGGGATTTTCCCAACATCTGTTCCTTTATCTGAACAGGATGCTGCTATTAAATTTAAACTCGACAGCCAACGGTTGCTTGACAAATACGCTGATTTCGATGGATATTGCATGGCCAACGATCCCTCGGGAATAAATATCCCCGAAGTACTTCGATTCCGAACATTGCTAAAATGTTACGACATGAAGGACTTTGGCGTATACCGGTACAACATGTTTCAAGAAAACGACCATTGGTTTCAGGGAGCATTTCCCACCCAGGACAAACTCGATAAAATTGATATGAGCAAATGTCCGGCAGGTATACCTATTAAAGAGTTATTGAAGGAAACACACCAAGCATTGTATGCAGCCTCTTAGATAACAATGAAATTAACACCATTTTAAGGCATGCCCTGTAAATAGAAGGTGTTAAAAAACGGCGACCGGCATTGCACGTATGGAATTATATTAACCAAATTGAATTGGAGATTTAAATGTTAAAATAGAGTCATTCCGCCATTTCTCAGTCCTTAAAACCTCATTTTCAAAAGGTTTTATTAATTATACTTTGACAGATTAGGTTTCTTCTTTTAAAATCCCGAATGGGATTTAATTTGAATAACCCCGCATGAAATGCGGGAGTAGCTAAACACGAACTTTTCCACAACCACAAAGTGGTTGAATGTCTAAAGAAGATATTTTTCATCAAATTCTATTCCATGTTCTATAAGTAAATCAATTAGCTCTTCCTTAAATGTTTTTATGCAATGATGTGCTTCCTGATTTTTTATATATTCTATCAATCTATTCTTATCCTTGGAATGCATATGTAAATGCTGCATACCCTTCCTGCCAACCAGAGAAATTTGGAAAAAGGTTTTTATTTTTGATATGTTCGGTAGAAGCTAGTTTAATATCTTTAACCAATGAAGCCAAAGAAACTGTAGGATGTATATGG
>JAIFLU010000257.1 GCA_020048915.1 Bacteroidota bacterium
GTAAGACGTTTCTCTATGGCCGATTCGAGGGCTTGTTCGTTAGTTTGGCTAGTTTTCATTTTTGAAAAGTTGAGTTTTCAAATTATCTTTCAATTCTAAGTATATGTCAGGAAATGAATCAATTAACACATTAATCATAATATCATTATGAATTTTAAGATTTTCATCGTTCCAGTTTTCGAACTCGTACATTTTTAACATTTTAAGGCTTTCGATAGAACCACTAATACTGCCATTGATAAACGACATTACATGGGCCCATTTTTGTTCAAAAGCCTCATTTTGCAATGATGAATTCTGGCCAGATGATATCATAGCTAAATTCCCGAAAGAATCTATTAAAGCCTTATTTATGTTGATATTACTTTTGCTTTTGGGGGTTTGAGGAGCAACATGTTCTACCGACCTGTTTACTCTAAAAACATATTTGTTTGCAATTTCAAGAGATCTACCGGTAAAATATGCATTTCTATTCTCCCACAAATAATAGTCTAGTCGCCAAAACCAGTATCTGTCAATATTTAAATAGCTGAATGATGCCGAATTTCTTGTTTTGCATCTATCATTATCTAGTTTTTTTAGAAAATTAAGAAAATAAAGTGTTTCAATTTTTTCTAAATTGATAGTCTCTTCTAAAAAATCAAAGGTATCTATTAACCAATTATTTTGATAAGGTTCGCGGGTTACATAAAGAAAAGACTGAAATACCTGTAATTCAGCTAAAAATGAACCTATGAATTTTTCTTTATCTCCACTGAATTTATATTTTTCTTCTTTATCGCGTTTTATAATATACTTATCAAATGAATTAAATTGAGTATGTAATGTTTTAATAAATTTAAGTGTGTTTTCTTCGGTCCATTTAAACTCAATTTTCTTTTCTCCAAAACCAAATTCTTCTAAAAGTCTATCTTTTCGATATGCGTCATCTTTTTTATCCTTTTGGTGGGAAACAACGATACTTAAATTCTCCCTTTTAAAGAATCTAGCCAAAGCAATTAATAAAAATTCAGGAAAAGTTACAATAGACTGATAGAAGATCTCTGTATCTTTCTCAGGTTCTTTGAATATTGAGTTATCTTCCAATATATCTTGAAGACTTTTTTCCTCTGAAATATTTGAAGAAGCATTTCCGCAACCAAGTTGTGATATTGTATTCCAAGTTGTTAAAAATTCCGTTCTTTTAATAGCGTCAGTTATTTCAGATGCCAATTTAATTTTTAAAACATCATGTGATTCAAGCTGCTTACCTCTATTATTCATTCTTACAAATTGGAGGTTCTTTTCAATTAATGAATAATGAGCTGGTACTTCACTAATAAAGAATGCAGCATTTTCATATACATATTTTGCAAGTAGAGCTTTCTCTGTTACATTTAGTTCAATAAATTTTTCAATTACCCCAATTGCTTCAACCATTTTAGGATTTGGATTTAAAGAAATATCCAATTTTTCTAAGTACCCTTGGTCTTCTTTTCTCCCATAAAGGTCCAAACGGTGACTCAGAAATTCATTCCATTTATCGAAATATTTGGATAATACTTTACCTATCAAATATAAAGTTGTTATACGTTGCTGTCCATCAATCAGGTCAAAAAATTCATTATTTTCGGTTCTGCCAACATTAAGAATACCAACAAAATACTTTTGGGTATTATCGTTATTAAATTGAGTGAATAAGTCTTTTAACAGTTGTTCTATTTGTAAAACCTCCCATGCATATGGTCGCTGGTAAAGTGGAATTCGAAATTTAATTGAATTAATTGTAGCTGGTGTATATGTGGTTGAATTAGAATTCTTCATTGCTTGAATGGTTTAGTTTAAATCGTACAAGAAGTTTAGTTTCTCACGTATTTGTTCATTTTTAATCTTCATTCTATTTTCTTTATAAAATGAAGTTACCTTTGACTTATATCTTTCTAACGTAGGACTCTCAAGTGTTAACCTTTTATTTAATGCAATTTCATTTATCAATAATACAATAACATGCATTGATATTGTTGAACTTAATAAAATGGGAATCAACTTATTATTTTTAACCTTGCTTAATGTTGTTTCAACTCTTATTGGACTTGGTCTGGTTTGCCCCCACTTAAAACGAATTTCTGATATAATTAATTCTGCACATGTTGCAGCCTCAATAATTCGATTTTCACCAAACTTATCGTAATACAAAAGGACTACGGCTTTGTATGCAGTTGCAATATATTCATTATCAATAGATTTGAATAATTTGTAAACATAGCTAATAAATGACGATTTATTGGTTTCATTTTCACCAAATAAATGTTCAAACATGTCGTGGTAACGCTTGGCGTACAAAAAGAATGAATCGCCCCCCTCGATGGTTTGAGGAATTTCAAATGGTATTAGTGTTTCAGTGTACTGGAGCGGATATTTCATATTTAATACGACTTCGTCGTTTTCTCTATGCCAAGAACGAAATACATTCGGTTGCATGTATCTATTAAACAAATGTTCATTTTGTTCAATCTCACTTGGTTCCACAGTAGAAATAAATTCATAAAAATCGTTACGATCCGAATTATTATCCCTTTCTAAGCCTCGGCTCCACATTCTGATTCTTCTCAAAATTGAGCTAAAAAGCTCGTGGTGTTTATCATTATTAGTTTGCCAAAATTTGTTATGTTTACTTGCCAATTGTTCTCTTTCTTCGGGAATATACATTAAATGATGAGCTTTTAACAAATCAAAATCTGTTAAACTTTTGCCTTTGCTGTTGCCACTGTCAAAAAATGTATAAGCCTGATCAATTGCATTGGGGCCAGTAATTGTTAATACCGAAAATTCAAGTTTTTCCAGAACAAAATTTTTGTATCGTTCCCTGTCAACCTTGTTTTTAAGAAATGCATCTATCTCATTTTTGGTGTTTTTTATGAAATAAAATGATTTTATATTATTAAATTTTGCTTTGATTAATGATAGTTTCTCACTTCCCTGCAAACAATGCATTAGAATAGATAAAGTAATCAATCTTTGTTGCCCATCGATAATGTCGTACTTAACTTGGTTATTTATTTCGTTTTTATGGAGTATGATTGTTCCCAACAAATAAGACTTATCCTTTGAGCATATACTATATGTGTCGTTCAATAGATTTTTTACATGATAGCTGTTCCATTCGTAAGCCCTTTGGTATTCAGGTATAGATAATGGAAATTCACTATTGAATATTTTATTCAGATTTTTGGTTACTAATTCAGGTTCATTCATAACGAATTTTATTTATCGATTAACATACTTTTTCCATTCCCATTCTCTTTCATTCCATTCCCTCCATGTTTTTTTTATGCCTTATTCAATTTTCTTCTTCAATTCCAACCCCTTTTGTGTTAACCGGTACCTTTGTTTTGAACTATTAGGCTTGTCCGGTATAGTCATTTCAACAAAACCTTTATCCATTGCGGGAATTAGATAAAGATCTCTAAAGGATTCTTGATGTCGAAGCTGTAGGGCTTCTTGTATTTCAATCCTTTTCATTTCGCCATAAAGAACAAGAACTACTCTACGGATTGCTTCCGTAACTTCTCCGGTAACTTCTCCGGTAACTTCTCCGGTAACTTCTCCGGTAACTTGTCCAGTAGCTTGTCCGGTAGTTGCAGTTGGTCGCCAAATAATAACTTTAAAACCTTCTTCAAAGTCGAATTTAGGTTCTTTCAAACCTGCTTCAACGGTTAAACGCAGAATTTCACCTGTTCCTGTTCCAAAACGTTCGATATAACCGGCCTGATACATGGGCTCGGCTAATTTGGGATTGGTGGGATAAGAACCATGGTCGGTCTTGAGCTTGGCCATACTCAATTCGTGCGTTAATCGCCCGGGATTGAATATTTCCAAGCGGTCGACAAATAACATTACCTGTACGCTGCCATTGCTATTGTAATCGCGGTGTGCTACTGCGTTTACAATGGCTTCGGTTACAACAGGACGAGGAATTTCATATTTTATGGGAGCTTGCGTACTATCGTTTCGCAAACCTACCGATACGCCAATCTTCGATAAAACAAAATCGACGGCTTCGTCGACCTGTTGGAATACATCGCCGCCAAAAACCTTGTGGTCGGGAATGGGTTTTGCTACAATATAACCATGAAAATGAGCACATTTGGTTACTGCGGTGGCGAAGAATTGTTGTGGATTCTTACCAAATGCCAATAATGCGCTGTTGCAAAGCTTTTCGCCATTAAGAATATTTAAATGGGTAAGCACCTTCTCGACCGAAGAACCCTGCCTGATTGGGAATCCTCTTTTGTAGTTAGACAAACCAAGGAAATTATCTACTTTTGCCGGGTCAATATCACTTATTTGGGCAGTTGGGTGCAAAGCTTCATCGAAAGAGGTAAGCTGAATAAGCCCCTTGTGTTTAAGCAAATCTATTAAAGAAGCATACACCGAAGCGATGAGTTGTTCAACATTATCGAAACGTTTGTACGAAAGTTCGTTCTGGATTTTACTAATAAATGCTTTCTCTTTGGCATGGCGTTCTAATGTGTTTTCGCCTAATATATATGCAAAACCAGGCATATGATGCGCTTTAGAATGTTCGTATTCTAACTCGGTAGGTGAAATGCCGTTTGTATCTTCGTAACCATACTGTGTGCCCAATAATACCAAATATACTTGCGATTGAGCTACCTCGTTTAAATATACCTTGTTGGGAGCCTGACTGCTAGCAGGCAGTTTCTCGAAAAGTACAGGTTCGAAAAAGCCACTCAACAGTGCATCGGTTTGCAAATACTGAAAGAGCCGCTCGCGCTCCTTCGCAAACTCCTTTTGCACACTGCTTATAAAAACTTTTAGCTTTTGCATGTTAACATACTTTTATTTTGCCAGTTACGGCGCTGTTTATCAACGTTGCCTTATATTCCTTTAGCTTTTCAATTTCTTGTTCTTTTAGTGTAATAGTTGAAGTTATTTTAGAATTTGCGATTTCAATGAATTCAATAATTCCTTGTTGCTCATCTTTAGGTGGATAAGCAAGGTAACAATCACCAAGTGATTGTGTGTTTAAGTTATAATTTCCAGCAGATGTCCTAGCGCTATATGTTAACGAGCCACGCATAGAAAATGAATTCATGGTATTAATTAAAAATTTCGCTTCAATATTTTCTTTTGGCTTAACTCTAATTAAATAGGATGCAAACATATAATCACCCTCTCCGGAGAACATTGCACTCTTACCTACTAAAGAGGGATTGCCGTTTGTCCTAACAATTAATATATCGTTTTTCTGGAGCAAATAATTTTTAGTCTCTGATTCTGTTAATAAAGCATATTTTAAACCTTCAAAATTAATATAAAGCTCTCCAATATTGGGAATTCTCAATACTGGTGTTCCAGATTCTAATTCATTACAGTCTATTGATGTTCCATACATAAAATTGCCAGCGACATGTTTCAATTTCTTTACTTTCCAATGTTCTGGTATTTCACCAATCCATTCCACACCACTATCCTTCATTTTTACATTGGGGTTTAACCCGCGTGTAACAGCTTTATTAATGAGTATTTGGCGGTGTTCTTTTAGCAGCTCTATTTGTTTTTCTTTTATGCCAATGGCTTTGTCGATAAGAGCGGTTTTGTGGTCGAGAAAGGTGGCGATGGCGGTTTGCTCGGGAAGAGGTGGAAATGGAAAATTGAATCTTCTAAAATCTAAATAACTAATATTTTGTCGTAAACCAGAGCCTAAACCATATATGATTTTATTGTTATCAATCGCTCTAAAGAAATAATGAAAAAACTTAGAATTAGATTTTGGAGTAAATCTTAGATTCAAATATGCATTAGTAATTATGCCTTCATATTCAGATATTGAACTTCTCAAACTTACTGTATCATTTTGCAAGTCTGTTGGTCTAAAAATCAAATCACCTTTATTGACAAATTGATAAGTTTCAAATGATTCAGGAACAAGCCCGGTTAATTCGTCCTCACCTTTTACTCTAATATTGCCATAACTTAAGGAAAGAATTGTGTTTCTTTTCATTCCTTTATTTCTATCCTTATTTTCATATATAAAACTAAGACCAGGTAATATTTCCCAACGGCTCGGTATTTCTCCCAACCATTCAACTCCAGAAGGTTTGTAAGTAGGGTATTTATTAAATATTACTTTTTCCATTAGGCTAAGTTTAATATTTCACGAATTAAACCTTCGCTCTCGTTTTCCAATTGAAGAATATCAGCCGATACCTCTTCAATACTGCGTAATGGCTTATGTTTATAGAAATACTTGTTAAAGCTAATTTCGTAGCCAATTTTTGTGGCATCGAGGTTTATCCAGGCTTCTTCGACATGCGGTTTTACCTCTCGAAGGAAGTAATCGTAAATATTGTCTTTCAAGGGCACACTTTCAGTGTCGCGCAAGTCACCTTCGGTTTCGTATTCGAGGTATTCGCCTTTTTTGCTTGTAGCATAATAGCCGTAGTCAACCAATTGCGATTCGGAGCAAGCCAGATGGGCGAGCAAGTTGGAGAGCTTTTCTCCAGAAAGTTTTGTGGTTCCTTTTATTACTTTTTCGGCTGTGGAATCGTACCAGCTTACAGCATTAAGTATGGCATTTTTTTCAGAAGCAGATAACGAAAGTTTTTTCGATTTAAAACCTTCGTCCACTTTTTCTCTGAAAATGTTAAAGTCGCTGTATTCGTCGGTTCCAATTACTTCCATTAGCTTGGAGGCAATGTTCATTACATCCAATTGCTTTTGCCATGTGGCTGCACTGGTTAATGCTTTGCTTTGTTTGGTGTTCAGGTTCAGTTCGTTTTTCTCGCACCAATCCAAAATGGCTTTTTCGTGTTTAATAATATTATTATACACCTCATTGTCAAAGGTTTTGTAAGCCCATTGCATGGGTTCGCGCAAGCTTTTATCGAAACGCAATTCTTCAATCCGTTCTTTGGTAAATTGTGCTTTTAAACGTTTGGGGCGCTCTATGGTAACTTTGTAATATCCAAAGTCGGCATTGTCGAATAGTTTGGAAGAAATCTTACCTACTAAATTATCAATTATCACTTCTTTTTCATCCAATTCAGACATACATTCATAAGCAGTTACTATTTCGCGTATGTGTTCAGGAGCAAACTCGCAGTTTTTAGCCCCCAGATTCTTACGCAGTTTTCGAAATAATTGTCCGGCATCAATCAATTGAACTTTGCCTTTGCGGTTAGCGTCTTTGTTGTTGCTTAATATCCAGATGTATGTTGTAATACCTGTGTTGTAAAACAGGTTGTTGGGCATTTGTACAATGGTGTCGAGCCAATCGTTTTCGATGATATAGCGGCGTATGTTGCTTTCACCTCCACCGGCATCGCCAGTAAATAAGCTGCTGCCATTGTGTACCGAGGCTATGCGAGAACCCAGCGGACTTTGCGAAAGTGGTTTCATTTTGTTTACCATCTCCATCAGAAACAACAACTGCCCATCGGATGAACGGGGCGTTGCATCGGCTTCTTCTTCAATGCCCCAATAGTTTTTTAATTTAATTAGGAACCGGGGGTCGATAACATCTTTGCCATCTTTAATATACTTTAATTCGCTCGCCCACGACTTGCCATAAGGGGGATTGGAAAGCATAAAATCGAAGTGGGTTCCGGCAAACTCATCGGTAGAAAGGGTTGAACCCACACGGATATTTTCGGGGTTATTGCCCTTAATCATCATATCCGATTTGCAAATGGCATAGGTTTCGTCGTTAATTTCTTTGCCATACAAATACACATCGCCTTTGGCACATATTTCGCCCTCTTCGTCTTTCACAAAGTTTTGCGATTCAGTAAGCATACCGCCACTTCCACAAGCAGGGTCGTAAATGGTCATTACTGGAGGTAACTTATCTTTTACAAGCTCAAAAACAATATGGGTCATCAGGTCGATAACCTCATGAGGTGTAAAGTGTTCTCCTGCTTCTTCGTTGTTTTCTTCGTTGAATTTGCGAATCAACTCTTCAAAAACATACCCCATTCCTAAGTTGCTCAAAGGTGGAAGCTTTCTTCCATCAGGGTCGTTCTTTTCAAAAGGAGTTAGATTGATAGTAGGCGATGTAAATTTCTCTAGTACATTAAGCAACACGTCCTTTGATGCCATATGCTGGACCTGGCTTTTGAGCTTAAACTTTTCAATAATCTCTTTTACATTGGAACTAAAGCCTTTCAAATAATCTTCGAAGTTTGCCTGTAGAATTTGCTGATTATTGGTAGCTGTATCGTGTAAGCGTTGTAACGTCCATTCGCTGATATTGTAAAAAACATAGCCCGATGCCTGTCGTAAACCGTTCTCGTCTAATTCAGTAAACTTTGCCTCTTCTCTTTGGAAAGTTAGCTCTTCCATTACTGCTTGTTTAGTTGGCTCAAGTAAAGTGTCCAACCTGCGGAGCACCACCATTGGAAGAATAACATCGCGGTATTTTCCACGAACATATACATCGCGGAGGCAATCGTCGGCAATTGACCAAATAAAGGAAACTATTTTGTTGTGTACGGCTGTGTTCATTGGATAATTTAATAATAAAATCTTAAAAGTAGTAAAACGTGCCCATTCATTATCTGGTTCAGAATTGATATCTTACTTTAAGTATATTCCTACTAGTAAACCAATTATCAAAAATACCGAGATAACTATCATTGAATAAGCTTTTTTGTTATTTCTATTTATGCTTTTTTCAAGAGTATTTATATTAGTGTCTATCGAGTAGATTTGCTCCTGAAATCTTCCTAAAGCCCGATCGATTTTCTCCAATCTATCTGGAAGACCCATCGATGATATTTGGTTAATCAATTGCTGCAGATCATTTGAATAGCCAACAAGTGTATTTATCGTTTTAGCAATAATTTCTTCCTGTTTTTGAATTGTAGCATTTGACAGGTCTTTTACTTCTAAAATTGATTCTGAACTTTTCGATTCAATACCTTCTGCTATATGCCTAAAATTTTCAATTTCCGATATAAGATCCTCGTGGCTTTTTACATTGAGTGAAGAAAAGGCTTTTTCTAAAACTAGTAGCTTAGCAGAATAATCTGAAAACAAACGGAAAGATATATCAGAAAATGAAATTTCTTGCTTTTCCAGGTTTGTCTTTGATATGGAATTTGTCTCTGTAATTGCTTTAGTGGCAATTGTTTCCAACAACTTTGTTGTTTCGGAGAATTTTTCAACATTCGTTAAGAGGTTCTTTTCACCAGTGCTAACTGAAAGAATTATTTTTTCCTCTAATTCATGAATACTTTCAGAAAACTTTTTAATTACGGCGGTTGTTTCTTTTACAACTAAATCAACGACAGATTTGACTTCAATTGCTAATTGATGCGTAGCATTTGTAAGATTATTGCCGCTTTCTGTTACTTTTTCGACTTGAATCCGCGCCGAATCAAGTTTTTTTAAATTATTCTCAATTTGAGCGAGTGCCTGGTTAATACTTTGCGATTCCATTATTGTAGGTAGTTTTCAGTTATTTTTGATAATAATCTATTATGAATTGATAACATTACTTCATTTTTTAATAGTGCAAACTGCTTCTTATCTGCAAATTGACTTATAAATGCATTATAATCATCAAAAAGTTTCCAGAAATCCGAAGGATCTTCCATTCGATCAGCAAACTCCTCCATCCCTTCTTTGTAACTTGTGATAAGTTCATTTTCGAGATTTAGGTTGTTTCTTGTTCCCAAAAAATACAGGCAATATGCGTTCAGCAGCGATAAACAAGGATTGTTGTCCGTCAAAGACCTCCTGATTAAGCGTACCGCCCCTTGTAAATGCTTTACATTATCAATGGGCATACTTACTCCTATAATTTCGGAATCATTAATTTTCAGAAATTTAAATAGAGTTTCAGCAGATGATTCCTTCCCGTTGTCAGTATCATCTGTGAGAGAATATGGCAATCCATTTTCAGTCTGGTAATCAGAACGGGCGTATTTTGAATTGAAGTAATAGTAAATAAAATCCTTCAGATCTTCATTTAATTCCTTCCAGTCCCTCCCTTCTTCCAATCCAATTAAACAGAAATTTCGCATATCGTCAATTGCTCGTTTTCTTTTGACAGAAATCTTTTCATAAACAAATTCGGTGAGATATGCGAGGCACCTGTATATTTCGTTTCTGATACTATTATCAGATTCCAAAATTAATGGATAATTCCTGGCTTTTTCTATTTCAAGATTTGCTCTATCTTCAGTGAAGTAACGGAGCAAGAATTGTTTTAAACTTTCAAAATATTCTCCTTCACCCTTCCTTTTAGCAACAATCCGGTAACGGTTTTTCCTATAATCTTGGGTAAAATCTTCAATCAATCCAATGCAGCTCATCCGATAAATAGCTTTTGCTATATCGATATTATCCTCTTTTTCTTCATTATAAGGAACAAACGAGACAACTTCAGTATTTATCGCAGACTCAAGTAAACAGGTCAAGAAGCCTTTAATATACATTACATTTTCCGAAATCTCGACATCATTCCCAATGAAAACAGATATGGGATAAACATTTAAAAGCTTATGCATAAACTGTTTTTCAATAGTCGCTCCTTTGAAATTTCTTTTAAAAAAATACAAAACTGTATCGTAATCACTATTCTGATATTGAAAGTGCTTACTATCAATCTTCAGACTAAGTGCATCCAAAGAAGTTATTAAATCCTTATTGTATTGCCAGCCATTTAAATTATCTGGGATTTTTCTTAGTTGACACGTTAGGTAGTTTCTGCAATCGGAATAAATACAATGGTTAAATCCGAAATAATTGTAAATTATTTCTTCCCCAGCTTGGTATTCTTTGTCGACCAAACAATTCAAACGAACATAATCCTGTTGAGGGGTAAGAAAATCAAGGTCCTTGTGATCTATTTTTAAATTATAATGATTCAAAATTGCATCTAAATCTTCATGGATAAACCATTTATTTTTTAAAATCCCAATGGGGAATTCATTTATTGGTACTGATGGATTCAATCTGACTAAATTATAGTCGGAAACAAGTATAGTAGCCAGAGCCATTTTTCTATCTCTACCAGCCCTTCCTGCTTCTTGCACAAAGCTTTCTAGGGAACTGGAAAAGTTCATGTTTACCGTAAATCGTACGTTGGGTTTATCTATACCCATTCCAAACGCTTTGGTCGCAACCATTACCGGTTGTTTATTATCTCTAAATAATTCAAGGTTTGTCATTGACCTATCCGGATCGTCCCCGCCAACAAAAGTGCCAATATTTATTACATCTGAGCTTAAAGCCTCAGCTACCTTTTCCACAGAAATTTCGGTAGTTGTTTTATGAGGACAAAAAATTATGCCAGCCTGATCATACCAATCATTTTCTTTATAAAAAGAGTCGGGCATTTCAATCTTAAGTTCAGCTTGTAGGTCATCATTGATATCCTGACGGTTTTTGAAGGATACTACTATCTCCTGTATTGATTTTTGATTTTGTAATTCTTTAAAATACTGCGGAATATTATCAATATGTTTTTTTAAGAATTCTTTTTTTGCAAGTTGAAAAGCTTTTCTATCTGAAATTTTAACAGCTTTTGGAAGTTCTGGCGCTAATCTATTGTTCTTGTCAAAATTCTCATCTACCTTAAAATCAACGTTAACTTTTTCTATTTTATATTGCAGTTCGAGTCGATTTGTATTTTCAAACCTAACAATCGTATCAGCATCCAGATTAAATGCTCCCTCACCGGATAATTCCCTTTCTACATCTGCCAGTACATCAAATGAAGCTGTTGCTGTTAAGCCAAATAACGAGATTTCACCATCTTTCGCTTTCACATACTTATATAAATTCCGGCCCAGGTGTAAATAGATTAATCTGAAATCCTGACCCCATTCAGAAACACAATGCACTTCATCAATAACACCATAGGCAAAATAAATGTGAAGCTCTTCCATGTTTTTTAAACGCTCCCTAAACTGGTAAATTCCCAAACGTTCAGGTGAAAGAAAAACAAAAAGAAGTTGTGAGGCTTCCATTTTTTGCTCTTGAAGAGTTTTTAAGTCCGGCGAAAGAGTTGCATTAATAAATGCGCAACAATCAATACCGGCATTCATTAAACCATCATATTGATCCTTCATCAAAGAACTCAATGGATCTATCACCAGAGTAACTCCGGGTTGCAACATGGCGGCAAGCTGGTAGGTCAATGATTTTCCACCACCTGTAGGAAGTAACCCAATAACAGATTTATTTTGTAATGCCCTGTTAAGAATTGGTAACTGCCCAGGTCTAAAATCATCCTTTCTAAACAAAAGTCTGACAAAATACCTCAACATATTACAGGTGTCGCTAATTTCTGAATAGCGTCCCTGCAAATCGCGGGTAACGAGCTCGCGATATTTAATTCTTTCGGAGGTATAAATTAATCGTTCGTTTCTCTTCTCTGTGGCAGACCGAATATTGAAGTAGCAATTATGTTTACATTTGAATTTACTGAAAGATGTTTTATTGATATTACTTTTCTGAAATACACCAATATCAATTACAAGATCATAAATTTTCTCGTATTGAAATGCTGAAAGCCTTACGGTGGGTTTATAATCCAGGTGTAGCGGTGATGCACAAAAATCGCAGGAACTAATAATCTCAAGATTTATTTCAGGTAATCTCAAGTCCTGATACTCTACACTCAATTGTGTCAGGTGGAAGAACAATTTCTTTAAATCCTCAATGGCCAGCGCAGCGCAAGGTACATCCTGTTCTTCCACCAGGATATTCCAGGCTTTATCAGCTATATTCAACTTATGAGTCATTAGTGCTTCGAGCAGTATTTTCTGAACACGGGCAATAGCTACCGGGGTAAACATTAATTGAATCAAATTGCTATCGTACTTTGAAATATCAAAGTTGTTCCCGTTTAAAACAGAATTCTTGTATTGCTTTAGTAATTCATCATAGTCAAACTTTAATTCACCATTATAAATAATTTCACCCCGAATAGACTTTTGACTTGAAAATCCAAATACCTTTTGAAAAATCTCTTCGATATAGGGGCTTGCTTTAGTAGGCAGACCACGTGTAATGATGTTATTTAAAACAGCCAATATAGGATTAACATCATCATAAACGCTTGCACCAAAATCGAAAGGAGCCGAGACTTCAAAGCTGTTTATTTGATTTATGAACTCAGGGTCAATTTTATCATTAGCTTTTCGGTTTTGCCTGACAATATCCAGCTCATAAGCAGAGTGAAACTGAACTGAGGGGTAGAATTCGATAGGGATTAGATTGCCTTCTGCAGTATATTCAAGTTTATATACCTTCGCTTTAAAAGAACAAGTCGAGTAACCACCATAATTGAAATACGGGTCAGAAATACCAAATATAACAGGAACCTGAAAGTAATCATAAAAGGAATCTATTCTTCTATTATTCGGATTAACCGGACCAACTGAAATAATGTAATTACTGTTGTTAACAGATTTATCCAGTTTTGTTGCTAATGCCTTTAAATCAATCTGCTCAATATCCAAGACATTGGAGAAGAAATGGATTACAGCTCTGTTACCATCAGTTTGAATATCTTTAATATCGACTTCATCCAGATACTTCTGGATTGTTTTGAGCTTTTTATATGACGTTTTGTAACTGCTTACATGTAATTTAGCCCTTTCCAGGGCTTTGTCAGATGGCTCAATTAAAGTAATTGAATTAATCGATAGTTGTTGATTTTTCTGTTTTAAATAATCCATGAAGGTAAGTGTAGCCAGGCCTTGGCCACATCCCCAATCAACAATGTCACATTCAATATTTAATTCACTAATATTAAGTTTATCAAGAGCATGCTTTATTTTAGCTTCGTGCATATTGCCAAATGACCAGAGATACTGACACATTTGTTCATGCGTATTTAATAAAGCTACTCCTCTTTTCAGCTCATAATAAAGTTTATCTCGTTCACTCTGATTTAAATGAATTATACTATTATTTGCGAGGTGTCTAATATTTTGAAAAGAAGGACTGGTTAGCTCGTTTAATTGCTCAATATACCTTTGCATTTTTAAAAGCCTAAAATGGTGTCAGAAGTTGGATTAGCTTTATGTGTTTGATAATTTGCACGGGCTGCTTCTTTTGAGGTGTTGGCATAACAATAAACACATTCATGCGGACAAGTATTATATTGTCCTATATCCTTGCTAAAAATACAGCCGCAAAGTGCGCGCTGGCCTTTATCTTTTAAAGATTTACCTTTAGTTATTGTTGGGATAGTGCTGAATAAATCAGTATCAGATATCTTAATGCCTAGGAAATCCATGAGAATCTTGTCCTTGCTAAATAATTGAATCATCAAATCATCATCCATACATTTGTTATGTTCAATCCCATATTTTTCCAGATCTTCTAATTCAGCACAGGTGCCTATTTTTAATTTCCACGTTTTGTTTAACTCCTGCAAGCCTTTAGCAAACTCATTCATTGTGCCGGGAGTGAACTCCTGATAAGCAATATTTTCTTTCTTTAAATTTAATGAGACTTTAGAATAAGTTTTAATGTCCGCATAGCTGAATACAAGCTTATTGGTGTGCTTATAAAGTTGGTCTCCAATATTTTTCACTCGTGTTAATAATTCATCGACATTAATTTTATCAGTCAAAATCATTGGATCAAAACGCCAGATAACTCGCTCTTTTCCTATTTTTTCCGATAAACTGATAAATGTTTTAATACGAAAATCCAAGTTCGGCACATTCGATTCATACCCTTCATTTGTATAATCGTTCAGCGAATATTGAAAATAGAAATTTTTAATATGGTTCTTTAGAAACTCCAGATGTTTAAGCATAGGAGCGGGATTCTTTGACCAAAAGACAACAACCCTGGCATTCTCAAACGACACATATAGAGGAACTCCATTAAAAGGATTCTTCCATTTTATATATCCTTTCTTCCACCTATCGATAAACCAATCGGCATAAAAAGCTGGAATGTCAGTTGACCGACTCGCTGAGATAATTATAGGAGCTTGAGCGGTTATTTTTTCACCAAAATCATTAATTATTTCAATTTTCGACCAATTCATTTTATTAATCTAAATGTCAAGTTAATTCTTTTATCAACAGTTTGTTTTGTTTTAGGTACCTGATGTTGCCAGAAATGCTGTAATTCTCCTTGCATTATTAAAAGACTGCCATGTGTCAGTAATAAATCAATTCTTACTTTAGTTTCATTATGACGCAGTTGAAATTTTCTAGTTGCTCCAAAATTTACTGAAGCGATAACTGGATTTCTGCCTAGTTCCTTTTCTGCATCAGTATGCCATGATATCGAATCATTTCCGTTACGATATAAATTCAAGAGTACGCTATTAAAACCTGTTTTAGCTTTATCTTCAACTTTCTGTTTTATATCAAGTAGTGGCTTAGTCCATTTCTCTGGCTTAAGAGTAAGTCCTGAAAATGTATAAGGCTTATCATCGTCCCCATACCAGGCTGTTAATCGAGGAAAATTAACATTTTTGCTATATATGTTCATTGATTCTTGTTTCCAATTGATTTCATTAAGCAAATTCTTAAGATAAAAATCACTTTCCTCTTTTTTAAAGAAGTTTGTAACATAAATATATTCGCCGTTCTGAATTTTTATTGGTTCAAAATTATTTATATAGTCCTGAAAGAGATATAGTTGATCCATTATACTTTAAGAGATTAGCAGGTAGGTTCGTATCACTTTTAGCAATACAAAATACAATAACTTAACTAATCTATTTAGATAAATTGTTGTTTTTTTCAACACAATCCTCTAGGGATGTACAAGATTTGATTTTAAGTTTAAAAAAAAACTCCTAACCTTCTTCCAACTCGCAACTTTTTTTAACCCGCAACAAAATATCTCTTATATTACCATCACACTGTTTGATTAAAAACAAATCATTAGGTATTTTGGGTTAGTTCAGGAAAGCAATGTTGTAGAATGGAAATTTGAGGTGATGATGCCAGAAACGGTTTGTTACTTCCCAAGTTATAACTTCCGACCGGGAGATATAATGCCGTTTCTTTCTTCGTACCGACCACACGAATTTTCAGCATTTCAGTTTGGAATGACTCCTGGTAACTATAAGGAAGATATGGCGATCTTTGAAGCTCCCTTGGAAGGAGATAGGCATATTACCGATGATGGTATCCTCAAAAAAGGAATTATCCAATCCGCGTTGTTTCGAAAGCAAATTCGGGAACAACGTGGGATTTTACCCGTGGATTTTATTATTGTAGAGAATGCTGAAGGAAAACCTTACCTGGTATTTTTAAAAGAGAAAAAGCGCCCTATTGGGCTGGCGTGTGTTTGGGATTGCTGGAAGAAAGATATTTTGGACCCGCTTGTTTATGGCTTTTCGGTAATTACTGTACCGGTATTTGGTGAATTTTTAAATGCTGGCATTACACGGCTGCCGTTAATTTTAAATGACCGGCATTATAAAAGGTGGCTAAAAACAGATGGGATGCTCACACTAGTCTCTAACCTTCTGCAACCCTTCCCGGAAGAATTGATCAATGCATTTCCAATATCAGATGAAATACTGAGTAACGCTGATAACGACCGGTCGCTAATTAATCCGGTTGGGGATGTGGTAATATCGGAGAAAATAAACAAGTTAGAATATGAGCGGCCTCGAAAGAAATATAAGGGGGAATCAGGTAATTTTCAGGCAAGGAATCAACAGTTTGCCAAGGAATGGGGGGAGTTGGAGTAATCAAAGTGAGTAATTGTGAAATAGGCACTCGCGGAAAATCCAAATTCAGTTTAAT
>JAIFLU010000091.1 GCA_020048915.1 Bacteroidota bacterium
TTAAAAATGGAACAAAAATGATTTTTTAACACAGAGAAATCCGTTTTGATCTCATAAAGAATTCTGTTCCTTGAAAATTAATGCTATTAAATAATTTAGGATATTGAGAAGGCACGGAGGGCACAGAGTTTTGAAAATCGCTAGCGATTTTCCCCTCTGTGATCTCTGTGTTTTCTCAAAAAAACATTGATTAATCGCTCTTTGTTTTATGTCTTCTTTACTATTTCTTAATATTCGTAATTAATTCTCCGTGTAAAATTTAAACAGTTTCTAATGCTAAAACAATTTTAACTGGGTAGCTTCTTCGTAATGCTCTCGTCTTTTTGGGTTTAACTCTCCAAAGTTCGATACTGAAATCCCCAGTAAACGGATCTTTACATTTGTGGTATCTGTAGATTCGAGCAATTGCCGAGCCGTTTCTGTAATGGTTTCCAAATCGCCGATAGTATTTGTAAATGAATGATTTCGGGTAATCTGCTTAAAATCGCTGTATTTAATCTTTAGCGTTATTGTTCGTCCTTTCAGGTTATATTTTTGCAAGCGTTTATGCACAAGCTTTGCAATAAGTTCTATCTCTATCACCATTTCGTCCAGGGTTGTTAAATCTTCCTGAAACGTATCTTCTGCTCCCACAGATTTAGTTTCACGGTGGGGCTCCACTTCCCGGTCGTCTATACCCCGAACAATTTTGTAATAAAAATAGCCCGCTTTTCCAAAGTGCCTTACCAGTTCATCTTCTGTTAATTTTTTCAGGTCAGATCCCTTGTGAAGATCCATTTTTTTCATTTTTTCGGCAGTTACCTTTCCTACACCGTGAAACTTTTCTACAGGCAGATTTTCAATAAACGACTCTACTTTTGATGGGCCAATAAAGGTTAATCCATCGGGTTTATTAATGTCGGAGGCAATTTTGGCTACAAATTTATTCACCGAAATACCTGCTGAAGCGGTAAGTTTTAATTCGGTTTTGATGGCCAGTTTTATTTGTTTTGCTATTTCAATAGCCGAGCCTATTTGCAGTTTGTCGTCTGTTACATCGAGGTAAGCTTCATCTAACGAAAGTGGTTCTATTAAATCGGTATAGCGCGAAAATATCTCCCGGATCTGATTCGAAACCTGCTTATACACTTCGAAACGTGGCCGGACAAATATTACTTGCGGGCAGAGTTGCTGAGCCCTTTTGGAGGACATGGCCGAACGGATACCAAACTTTCGTGCTTCGTAGCTCGATGTAGCGACCACTCCGCCGCGCCCTTCGGGCAAACCGCCCACAACAATGGGTTTTCCCATGTAAATGGGATTGTCCCGTTGTTCCACAGAAGCATAAAAGGCATCCATATCAATATGGATGATCTTCCGCTGTTTATTTGGCGCTTCTGTTTCCATTCATCCTTTTTGTAAAGCAAATATAAGGTTTCGGGAGTAAATTAGAGTAGGTTCAACCCGTTGCCATTTCCTCGTTTTATATTTTTCTTTTACTTTGTATGAATAAAACTAATTTCTAAACGATAGCTCAACTATTTTGGAGGGCTTATTAAAACAAACTCGATTTAAAATGAAAAAATTCAGTCGAATCAGTGCTGTTTTTCTGTTAATAGCAGCAATAGGGTTATCTATCGCGCAGGCTCAGCCTGTTGAAAAATTCGTAAAGGTTGTAATTGCTCCCGATCATGCCGATTGGAACTATAAAATTGGCGAAAAGGTCAAATTTCAGCTCACCGTACTAAGGAACAGCGAGCCTGTTCCCAATGCAATTGTTCGATACGAAGTTGGCCTCGAAATGATGAAGCCATCAAAAATTGATTCGCTTACATTAAAGGATGGGAAATTGGTAATTGAGGGTGGTACTTTGCCGTCAGCCGGTTTTTTGCGTTGCAAGGTTTCGGCCTATCTGGACGGAAATAAATACGATGGAATTGCCACAGCAGCCTTTAGTCCCGAGGATATTAAACCAACCACCGACACTCCTGCCGATTTTCTCGATTTTTGGGACAAAGCAAAAGCGGAGGCAGCCAAAATTCCGATGGATGTGAAATTAACATTGCTTCCCGAGCGCTGCACCGAAAAGGTAAATGTGTATCATGCAAACATTCAGAATTATAAAGTAGGAACAAGGTTATATGGTATTCTCTGCGTTCCTAAAAAAGAAGGGAAATATCCGGCTTTATTGAAGGTTCCGGGTGCTGGAGTTAGGCCTTATGCCGGTGATGTTGCCATGGCCGAAAATGGAATTATTGTTTTCGAAATTGGCATACATGGTATTCCCGTTACGATGGATCCTGCTGTTTATGCCGATATGGGCAGAGGAGTTCTCGATGGGTATCCTTTTTATAATCTCGACGATCGCGACAGATATTACTACAAACGCGTTTATCTGGGGTGCGTTCGATCGGTCGATTTCATTTACTCGTTACCACAGTTTGATGGTAAAACTCTTGCTGTTACAGGTGGGAGCCAGGGAGGCGCTTTATCAATAGTTACAGCAGGATTGGATAATCGAATTAAATACCTGGCAGCTTTTTATCCTGCACTTTGCGATTTAACCGGTTATCTAAATGGTCGTGCCGGCGGTTGGCCACATATGTTTAACGACTACAACAAAGCTTTTAATGCAAAAAAGGACAAGATTGAAACCTCGAAATATTACGATGTCGTAAACTTTGCCAGGCAATTAAAGGTTCCCGGATTTTATTCGTGGGGATATAACGATGTTACGTGTCCTCCTACCTCTATGTTTTCGGCATATAATGTCATTACGGCTCCAAAATTGTTATTTGTGGTTCAGGAAACCGGACATTGGACCTATCCCGAACAAACCGAAAAGTCAAAGCAATGGTTACTTCAGCAACTGATTGGGACTTCAGCAAAATAGTGAGGTTATTTGAGCAAAAGGAATCAGCTAAAGCATTATGTTTATAGTTGATTTCTTTTGTTTGTAATTTAAAAATAACTGAAAATCAAGGATTTATTTGATTATTCTGCGCTCTCTTCATAGCATTTAACAGCTTTTCGAAAGCGATCATGTATTCTGTTTCTTAAGCTTTCCGGTGCTAGGACCCTAATATTTTCCCCAAATCCCAAAATCTCCCGTTCCAGTTCAAAGTTGGGAATAACTTTAATAACGATCTCAATTCCATTTTCGGTTTCGGAAATTATTTGCTGGGTATGATGTAATGGTTTCGTAAGAACATAGGGAGCATTAGCTTTATCAATAAAAAGGTGAATATTAACAGGCTTAAAACTGTTAACGGTAACACCAATTACATATTTAAAGTGCTCTGTAGAATCAAAATCTTCATTCGGCAAGTATTTTTCCTCTGGTAATATTTCTATCTCTTCAATTCTGTCGAGCGCTAAATTTAGGATCGCTTTGCTTTCCTTTTTCGAACCCAGAACAAACCATCGGTTTCGGTATTCTTTTAACAGGTAGGGATAAAAAATAATTTTACCCGATCTTTTTGCTTTAAATGATTGATACCAGATAGCAAGTACATTTTTTTGCTGAATTGCATGATATATTCTATCCAAATATTCCAGTCCTTTAAGGTTATCGTTTGTTTCGATTTCAATAACCGACTTTTGCTTTGTTCTTTCGGAGTATATTTTATCTTCAAGTTTATGCACCATGCCGTTCAACTCTTTGAAATGAGAGAACCCTTTAAATTGTTTGAGTATTTCAGCTATTTCAGATAATTTGTTTAAATCTTTTTCAGTAAGCGGAATATCAGTTATGCTGTACCCGGGTTCTTTGTAGGTGTAATATTTTCGGTCAACTACAACAATTGGGGCGTTATAGCCTAATTTGTCACTTCTCATCATTTGGATATCCAACTGAATTGACCGGCGACTGATTCCATTATCCGTTCCTTCGTATTCAGAAAGCGCATCAGAGCAAGCTTGAATTAAATCATCAAGTGTCCAGCGTCGGTAGCGGTTTTGTAAACATGTATCTATAGTTTTATAGCGAATTAAAGCACTTTTATTTAGGGGCATAATTTTTTTAAGGCAAAGATAGTGACTAAAGATATTATTACGCAAGTTAATTACGTATATAGATAAAATAATTGAAAATAATTTGAAAATAGTTTGGAAATTAAAAAATACATTTTACTTTTGTGTCCGAAATAAAACGACAAAAAATGAAATGCTTTAACATACATATTAATTCAATAACCGGACGTCTAACATACGACGAACGGAAATATTGTGACCCGGGCATTTTCATAATCTATAGATAAAGGAATATCTCTGATTTTAATGATAGATCGAAAGCCCGGGCAAATTGTCCGGGCTTTTTTTATTATCGGGAGTGCGGCTACGAAGGAGGAGTAGCGCCGGACTGTAAATCCGGTACAACGAAACGCAGGAAGTTCGATTCTTTCCACTCCCACAGGTTGCAGCCTAATTATAGTTTATTAAGTTTTAAATTTTTTTTATGGAAACAATGGTTTTAGAAAGGTACATTCAGAATGCGGAAAAGGCATTTGAACAGAATGATTATCTGGAGGGAATGCGCTTTTTAGAAGAAGTGCTCACCATGGAACCTTATTTTGGGAAAGCGCATAACCATATGGGGTGGCTTTACTTATATCAATTGAATGATTGGTCGAAAGCGGAAATGCACCTGAACCTGGCATTAAAATATGCTGCCGACTATCAGGCACCTTACATTCACATGAGTCATATGCTTTTCGAAAAAGGAAAGTTTCAAGAATTGGGTGAATTGCTTAATAGGGCTAGCACAGTTGGTGGAGTTCAGAAGTCATTTATATTTAACCAATTCGGGCGTATTCACGAAGTTGACGGAAAGCTGCGTAAGGCAGTAAAGTTATACAAAGATGCGGTTCGATGGGCTTTTAATGATCAGGAGCTAAGTGTTTATAAGGACAATATCCGACGTTGCCGCGATAAGAGGTGGATTTTAATGTTCTAGACGCTCATGTGCATGTCGCTATTTTAATGGACGGTTAATTTGTTTGTTGTGATTTTGGAATTTCAAATTCCAATATGAATAAAATAAGTTAATAGTTTTATTAACTACGCATATATATTGCGTAAATGTGTTCGATATTTGTATCATTAAACAAAAAAATGTTCTTTGAACTTTAATATTGTTCCGGAATTATCCGGAACTAAAAATCTTCCTCAAAAGGGAAGCGGGGGGACATCTAAGAATAAAGTCCGGATGCAAGTCTCTGTATGGCTTCATAGTATTGCACTGTGTACATTGCAATATGCTACTTTACCTTCAGTATGTATTTCTCGTAATTTGTGCGTCGGGGGTTCGATTCCCCTTCTGCTTTATAGCAGATAGCTCAGTTTGGTTAGAGCAACAAACCAATGGTAAGCCCGAAGGCGAGTAGGTTCAATTCCTACATTAGTGGACTTTTACTCCATTATTACAAGAAGCCGATCGCTTCTAAAAACGATCACCCGAAAGTAGCAAAACGCATTTCTGTTAATGTCTCGGCATTTAACAATTTAGCGAAAACTTTGAAAGCATTGATTATGGTTTAATACTCCAATTCTTTTTTAGTTCAAATGAACTTCTGAGGCATTCATTAAAAACCAAAGGAATTCAAATGCCCTGACAAGAATTTGGCAGAATTAAATCATTCCTTCCTTCCGTTTTCAATAAAGGAACTGCTTTTGTTACTTTCTTTTAATCCGTTTTTTATTTTAATTTTTGTATTATGAAAAGAGTAGTGCTGAACGCCGGTAGAATCGGTTTGGTTTTTAGAAATGATAATTACAAAAGAGTTATCACCGAAGGCGTTCATTGGTTAAACCCGTTCGAAGATGTTGTGGAATACGACATGTCTAAACAATTTGTGCCTCCTATGGAATTAAACATTCTGTTGAAGGACGAAATGCTGGCGTCGTTGCTAATTGTTTGTGAATTGAAAGACAGCGAAATAGCTCTTCAGTTCGAAAACGGTAACTTTAAAAATGTTTTAACGCCTGGAAGATATGCCTATTGGAAAGGTGCAACGGAGTTTACATTTATGAAAGCCGATCTTAGCGAAATAGGAATAGCTGATAGTATCGGGTTGAATATTTTGCAGCGCAGGGAGGTATTGCCATACGTTAGAGTATATGTTGTTGAATCGTTCGAAAAAGGTATCCTGTATATCGATGGGAAATTTGAAAAAGTATTGCAATCGGGTAGTTATTATTTCTGGAAAAACGCAGTTGCTATTTCTGTTACCAAGGCCGATTTGAGGCAATTGCAAATGGAAATCTCTGGACAGGAAATCTTAACGAAAGATAAAGCCGCCATTCGGGTAAATTTTCATGCGCAATATAAGGTGGTCGATATCCTGAAAGCTTTAAATGAGAATAAGGATTTCGAAAAGCAGTTGTATATTTTAATTCAATTGGCCTTACGGGAATTTATTGGTGCCTGGACGCTGGATGAATTGCTGGAGAAAAAGGAATCTATTTCCGAATATATCCTCGCAAGGCTGAAAGAAAAGGCAGACCGGCTGGGCGTTGAGCTGAAAGATTGCGGTATCAGGGATATTATTTTACCTGGTGAAGTAAAAGAAATTATGAACCAGGTGCTGATTGCCCAGAAGAAAGCTCAGGCGAATATTATTACCCGAAGGGAAGAAACTGCTTCTACCAGAAGTTTGTTGAACACCGCCAAATTACTGGAAGAAAACGAAATTCTTTTTAAGTTGAAAGAAATGGAATACGTTGAAAAGATTGCAGATAAAATCAGCAGTATATCTTTATCGGGTGGTAATCACTTAGTCGATCAATTAAAGGAAATTTTTGTTCCTAAAAAATAGTTCAAATACCCCACAGGTTCCGTTATCCTACTTAAGGTGTTAACGTTGTATCTGTGGGGTTTATAAAAAAATAAATGAGAAAAGTTATAAGTACAGAGAATATTCCAATCAAATTATGGTTGGACGATATGGAAGAAGGGGCTTTGAACCAGGCCAGGAATATGGCTAATTTGCCTTTTGCTTTCAAGCATATTGCCATTATGCCCGATAGTCACGAAGGCTATGGAATGCCCATCGGAGGTGTCTTGGCAACCAAAGGGGTTATTATTCCCAATGCTGTTGGGGTGGATATTGGTTGCGGAATGTGTGCCATTAAAACTAATCAGGAGAATATCTCAGACAAGACCCTGCGGGAGATTATGAGTGGAATTCGCGAACTGGTGCCGCTGGGCTTCGACCATCACAAGGAAAAACAAGGTATTGATTTGATGCCATCCGGTGAGAATATGGTGAAAAATGGAATGGTGGAACGTCAGTTCGAAAGCGCCCGTAAGCAAATAGGAACACTTGGCGGGGGAAATCATTTTATCGAAATCCAAAAAGGATCGGATGGTTTTATCTGGGTTATGATTCACTCCGGAAGCAGGAACATTGGGTTAAAAGTAGCCGAACATTATAATCAACTGGCTAAAAACCTGAATGAACGATGGCATTCTACCGTTGCTAAATCGGTTAACCTGGCATTTTTGCCAATTGAAACACAGGAAGCAAAAGACTATTATATCGAAATGCAGTATTGTGTCGATTTTGCCTTTGCCAACCGAAAACTGATGATGGAGAATATAATTTCTGTTTTTGGTGATAAGGTGGCAGATTTTCAGCAGCACGATTTTGTGAATATTGCCCATAATTATGCCCGGTGGGAACACCATTTTGGTACCAATGTAATTGTTCACCGAAAAGGTGCAACAAGTGCAAAAGAAGTGGAGATTGGCATTATTCCGGGTTCCCAGGGAACCAAAAGCTACATAGTTCGCGGAAAGGGGAATGCTGATAGTTTCGAAAGTTGCTCCCACGGGGCAGGGCGTTTAATGGGTCGTAAACAAGCTGAGCGAACGCTCGATTTAAAAGCCGAAATCGCCAAAATGGACGAGAAGGGCATTATTCATGCCATCCGAAGCAAAAGCGATTTGGACGAAGCTCCCGGTGCATACAAAAACATCGATACCGTGATGGAAAACCAAAACGATTTGGTGGATATCTTGGTAGAACTGGCACCGTTGGCGGTGATTAAAGGTTAATACTCCATTGACATCCCTGTTTTATTATCTTTACAGGGATGTTTTATTTTTTTGGAATGAACCGCAACAAATATTTATATTCCTTGCTTATTGTCCTGACAATTATGGCAGGACTGGCTTCCCGGTATTTTAATGCTTCGCTGCCATTCTGGGTAAACTTATACTTTGGAGACGTACTCTGGGCATTAATGGTATTTTTTATGGCTGGTTTTGTTTTTAAAAATACGAGCACCGTTTATATAGCTTGTCTTGCTTTATTGTTTTCGTTTAGTATTGAAATTAGCCAACTGTATCATGCTACCTGGATTGATAGCCTCCGTGCAACTAAATTAGGGGGATTAATTCTGGGTTACGGTTTTCTTTGGAGCGATCTGGTATGTTATAGTATTGGAATAGGTGTAGGGTTACTCCTGGAAAGAGTAGATTTTAAAATGAGAAAGTCATTAATCAAAAGGGAATTTCCCCTAAACGATTAATGACTTTTTTATAATAATTTATTATAATACCCCTTTTTTATCCAATCCCCTCTAAAACAACCGGAGCCGATTCAGCTATTCTGCCGCTCGAATCTGTAATTTTCATTACATAGGTATGAGCAATCTTATCCGTAAGCTTTTCGGTAAAGGAATGCGGAGCCATTGTTAATTGCGGCGTATAAGCGATCGATTTTACTTTTTCGCCGTCGCGCCATATTTCATAATTTTGAAGAGGGGCATCTCCCGCATGTGCCGTATCCCAATTTACGATAGCCGTTCTAACAGGGGACTCATTCGTTTGTTTAACGGCCACTTCTTTTGGTGCAGCAAGTGGCTGGGCCGCATTTTGGAAGTAGTTGGTTTTTCCTTCCTTGATTTTTTTCGCCATTGCCTCAATATCGGCTCGTTCTTTTTCGGTTAATGCATTGGGCAAAACCTGGGCAGCTTTATAATTATTGGTTAGCTGGCATTCTTCTGCTTTATCGCTGATTTGGCCAATTCCAATAATTAATACATGTATACCCGGAGTAGTAAGCGAATATTTAATGAGCGGGTTCGATGGAAGTGTTTCACTACCCACAGTGCGTACCACATGTGTGGGCAAATTTGACCATACTGCCGGCTTCGTATACATTGCCCCATCGGCAAATACTTTCATGCCAATGATTCCCATATTTTTGGCTCTGGCAAGAGGGATAACATTGTGCTGCATATTAAACATTTGCTTGTCATTGGCATTAATCGATACCAGCATGGCATCCAACAGGTCAGTTTTATCGCGACGAATCATATACATCATGACCGATGGATCGAAATGGCCCGAAAAGCCAATATGGCGAATCAGTTTTTCGTTAGCTGGATTTAAACCGGTGAGGTTTGTGCCATCGCGGAAATCGCGCAGGGCAACCAATGCACCTATTCTTGCTGCGTTGGGATCGGGTTTATCCATTCCTTCATAAAGTGCATCTACTTCTTCCCGGGTATTCAGATTATGAATCAGCATCATATCAAGGTAGGCACCTTTAGGGTAATTGCCTTTGCCATCGCCAAACATAATGGATAAGGAACGTCGCAGATCGTCAATGGTATGGGAACCCTGTTCTCCATTGGTCCAGTTTGTGACTCCCTTTACTTGTTCATCGCCCTTTGCATACCGCAAATGGGTTTTGGTGGTCAGAAATATGGATCGTCTTAGTTTTTCGTCGTATCCTGGCAATCCTGGAATAAGATTCTTTATTTTAAAAGCTTGGCCATAATTGGCCTGACTGGTTTGGTAAAGATTTGAGGTGTCGAAATAGTTGATACCTAATTCAAAAGCTTTGAGGATTATTTTCACTGGTTCGATGCCCTCCGGTGTCCATTGAAGCGAGGCTTGTCCGCCCAGCCCAAGTGTAGTAACTTCAAAACCCAGTTTCCCGAATACCCGTTTCATGGGTTGAGGAGCTGTTAAAAAATTGGCATTAAGGTTGGGCGATATTGCTGCACCAGCCGCCACAATTGCCGAAGTCTTGACAAAATTCCGGCGGTTCATCCGAAGTTTCTTTTCCATATTATCAGATTTTTAGGTTTAAGGGTACCATAAATAGAAAACTAATTTACAATATCCCTGCGATATAATAATAGTGAAACAGCAGTTAAGTATTTAATAATTCTCTGATTAAGAAGTACAATTTTATCAGGACTATTCATTTAAAGAGGATCCGATGAAGTGTAACTTTATTATTTTTAGAGTTAGATACTATTTACTTCCCGGGGTCTGTCTTTCGACTCCGCTCAAAACGACATCGCCTAGGAGGTTGATTGTTAAACAACAATTTCAAAATCAAACAAGTTGTTAGGCGAAATATTTCTATTTTTTTACTGATTCATCACAGGTGTACTTCGTTTTCGCTCCACTGTTCGAGGTTGGTATGCCAGGGTGTATTCAGAATTGTATTCAGGATGGCCTTCAACTTCAAGCACTACCTTAAACCGATCGGTTCTCCAGGCCGGAAGTTTAATACGGGCTGTTGGCCCTTGTTGATTTACATTTGCCTTCATACCGTCATATTCCCAAGTAAGTATGGTAACTTCAGAGGTTCCTGCCAGCAGTTTTATTTTTACTTTTCCGGCTGGTATCTCGTTGGGAAGATCGTTCAGCATCCATATATCGGCAAAAAAAGTCTCTCCTTCTGTCCATTTAAATTTCGAAAATTTTGCACTGGCCAGTAAAGGACGGCAAGCGTTTTTTACAGCAAAAAATCCTGGTTTGGGAATATTCGGATAGCTGATCAGGCTGTTATTGGCTGCCGTAGGCCAGGGTTCGTTATAGCACCAGTTTGCAGCCATCGAACAATAGGGTTTTTGCCGCCTGGCTTCTTCGTAAATGCATTTATAGCCTTCGCCCTGCATAAGCTGGCCATTGGCAACAAGTTCCTCTAAACTTGATGAAACGCCAAAATAATCTTCTATGATATCCTGACAAAGCCATGTATTACCTACCCAGGCTTTATATGCATGATGGCTTTCCCAGGAGGCGCCAGGTTTCGGTGGCCAGAGTTCTTCCTGAGGAATAATGGTTTTTAAGATTGAAACTGCAGCCGGAGCTGGCATTCCAAACTCAGTATATGCAGTATAATGAGCCCTTGCCATATTACTGAATACTTCTTCTTTGGTATTCAGGTCACGAAAAACATAATTTCCATGAGCCATGCCCATTAGCGGGGAAGTAGCAATAAACGGACTGGTAGGATCGAGCTCAAGGCATAAGCTGTTCAGCAAGCGGAGCGCCAGCGATTGTTCTGTCATTCCGCTCCAGCTATTGAACAATTCATTGCCACCGCACCAAAAAGCTAAAGAAGGATGCTTTTTTACACGCTTAATTATAGAGGTGGCTTCCTGTTTCAGAATGGCAAGATAGTGGGCATTATCGGGATAATTATTGCAGGCAAGTGGAAATTCCTGCCATACAAGTAACCCTTTTTCGTCGCAAAGTTCAAAAAACGATTCTTTGTTTACAATTCCACCTCCCCAAATTCTTAAAATGTTAAAGTTTGCTTCTTTAGCAAAGTTTAGAAGCTCGTTATATCGATCGCGGGTAATTATTCCGGGGAAAATTTCCGGGTTAACCCAGTTTGTTCCTTTGCAAAATATTTTTCGGCCATTAATTTCTAGCTGAATAGGAGGTACACTTCGCGATTTTGGGAAACCATCCGGTTCGCGCCAGGCGCCATCGTTCATTACTAGTTTTATTTTTCGAAACCCAATTTTTGTTTCCTTTGTTTGAATTAATTTACCAGAGTTGTCAAATAGCTGAATAATAGATGTGTACAGGTAAGGTTTACCATGATCGTGAGGCCACCATAACTGGGGGCTTTCAAGGGTGAGTTCGATTTTTTCTTCCGATTTCAGCACTTCCTTGCCACTTTCATCTTTCAGTATCCATATAAATGACAGGTTCCTAATATTTCTACCGGAAATATTCAGGTTGATATCTGCTTTTGACAGACCGGAGTTTAATGTATAATCCACATGAAAATCTTCGATATAACTGGCAGGTTGAATTTCGAGAAAAGTGTCGTCCCATATTCCTAAGGGAACGAGTCGGGGATGCCAGTCCCACCCATAGCTAACAGCTGGTTTAACAACATTGGATGCCTGGGAACGATCGGCAGGTTTAGAGAATAATTTTGGAACAGGATTAATCCTTATTTTAAGTTCATTTTTGTCTTTTAGCTTATCGGTTAAGTCGAGCCTTACAGGAGTAAACATTCCTTCCTGGCTCATGAGCTCTTCTCCATTCAAAAAAATGGTAAACTGATAATCGATGCCTTTCGAAATAAACAAGCAACGTTCGTCACCCTTTAAAGCAGGTTTTGGAAAACTGGTTTTGTAAGTATAAAACTGATCTTCCATCCAGAGATAATCTTTCCAATGTTCGGCATAATAAAATGGAGCATACTTTTCGGCTTTGGCAATATCGAGTTGAACGGCCCCGGGAACAATAGCAGGAATCCATTTTACCGGATTTTCGCTCATGGAATTTGAATACCCAAGTTCCCAGGTAAAAGGAATTTGTTTTTCGGGAATATTTGCTGAAAGGGATGAGCAAAAAAATATACAAACCATCAGATGAAGTTTCATAATTACCTAAAAAAATTGATGTTATGGAAATGCCCTGTTTTATTTTAATATCATTTCTGTTATTATAAATTGTAATGAATATTCATCCTTAATTAGAGTTAGGAGAAATAACTATTTTATAGCTTTGTGGCACTTTATCCTGGCTAACCCTGATTATATATTCCCCCGGTTTAAAATTAGTAACAGGTATTTGAACGGTAGCAGATTGGTATGTTTTACTCCATACAAGCTTTCCGGTTAAGGAGAATATTTCAACTTCTGAAATTGGTTTCTGAGATAAGATATTAAGTTGATCAGAAGCGGGATTCGGGAATATTACACTGGTAAGCTTTTTTTCTTTGGGAGTAGCAGTTGCATCGGTCACTAATTTAACATTTACAGTACTGTCCTTATTTGTTATAGATAATGTTCCATAGCCGGCAAAATATTTCAGTTTAGTAATGGCATATGGATAGGATTTTCCAATGTTAATGTTGGTAAAAGTCACATTACCATTGTTGTCAGTAATCTGGTTAGCATCATTAAATAAAACAGTAGCCCCCGAAATGGGAACATCCGATTTGTTAACAACATTAAAGGTAATGCTATACGATGGGTTTAATATAATTTTTATTGTGTCAGCAACAGTTACGTTATAGGTTGAAGCAGAAGTGGAGAAACCTGTTTTACTAACTTTATAATACTCCGGATTTCCAAAGCCTCGGGTAGAAAATGCGGCCAGACCTTCGCTGTTGGTAATCTTTTTCTGAAAATTAAACTCTGCATTGGCATCCGGAATTGGATTATTCGCTTTATCTCTTACACGTAAAACAATATTTTCGTTATAAGAAGGAGCAAGAGATCCAACCCATTTATACATACCTCCGCCACCTTTTATGGAATAATTACCGCCTCCCCATCCAATATTAGGAGATAAGAATTTCGTTGTGCGGATGGTATTTAGAACATCTAACCAATAATAAGAACGATTATCAGTTGCACTTATGGAGGAATAGTATCCCGAATTAATCCAAGTCGAATCAGTACCTGGAATAAACTCATAATCCTGTCCTGAAATATCGCCCAAGGGTTTTGCATCAGTCCAGGTAGCGCCACCATCGGTGGTTTTTTTAAAGCCATAGTCACTAGTAGAATATCCTCCAAAGGCAAATCCGGTATTCGCATCTCTGAAGTTTACATTTGTTTGAACATTTCCTAGCACGCCTGCCTTAACTGTCCAGGTTATGCCTTTGTCAGTCGATTTATAAATTCTGCCAGTTGAGGTACCAAACCAAATAGTGCTTCCAACAGCATCGAAGAAATTAACCGTTCCTGCTTCAGTTGCAACAGCATTGGGAATGTTGGTGGTACTAACCCTTGTCCAGGTTGTTCCTCCATTGCTGGTGGTGAAAACAAAGAACCGGTTGGCAGCAGGATCGCCCATGCAAACGCCATTGTTCTCATCGAAAAAATATACCCAATTGGCCCAGCCACCAGTAAAGTCAGCCGTTGTTTGGGTTGTCCAGGAGGTACCTCCATTATCAGTCATTAAAATAGCGCCACCTGTTGCATTGCCTGGGTTCAAACAAGCGTAAGCTTTAGTTGCACTGATGGCATGTATATTGGAAATTTCGAGCGATGTGCAGGTAGGGCAGGAGATGGTGCTTTCTGACCATGTTGTTCCTCCGTTTGTGGTTTTGATATACTTCCGAAGTGTCCTGTCTTTCGAGGAGAAATCTCCCAGTGTAGCCCAAACAACATTGGCATCAACAGCCGATATCTGTTCTATGTTTACAGAGTCAACCGAAAAAGGAACAGGTTGAAGTTGCCAACATCCAGTTTTAATAATAATTTGTTCGGAGTGGTAGTTTTTTCCGGTTGCGTTAGAGGCTTCAATAGCAATTTGGTGAGGGCCTGCAGCGAATTTATTGGTAGAAACGGTAAAGTTAAAAGGGGCAGTTTCGAGGGAATCAGTTTTTAGCCCATCCACATATAAAATTACCTTGGAGGCAACCCCCTTAATTGCTTTTGCTGTAAGCGATACATTTGTTCCGGGAGCAATGGTATCATTGTGCGCAGCGAATTCGATCCGGTAAATAAACTCGGAATTTTTACGAGGTTTTATCCCAGTAATAATCCGGTTAAAATCGTTAAATGGAGCTGTTGAAGTATTTAAGGCCCCAATTGCAAAATACCCGTTTTCGGATCCTCCCCAACCCCAGTTAAAATGAAATTTGGTAGGATTTGAACCGTCATATCCGTCGCACACAAAAGCATGGCCGCCTCCACTTCCTGAACCAGCATAGTAAACAGGCCTGGAGTTATCTAATTCGGTACGGATCAGGGTGCGCCATATTTCATCATTCCCAACATCTTCGCGACGGTATAATTCAATAGTATTATCGTAGTTGAAAAATTTCTGTAAAGCATAAGGTACCGATTCTGATTGAGCACCAGATGCTTCCGGATTATAATCCATTTCAACAGCAACGCCGCAATGATACATTAACGTTGCAATAGCCGAATTAACAGTGGTGGCGCTAACAGGCATTGAGCCCCAGTTATAGTCGGTACTTCCGTAGGAAGCGCTTAAGGTGCCATAGGATGGGTGAATATATGTATTTGCTCCAATTCCCTGTTGAGGATATTCATGGTATTTCATGATCTGGGCCATGGTAGTCGCAACACATCCAGTGGGAACATGACCTCCGTACCCATAAGGAGCAGATGCGCTGGCAGGACATAAATCATTGTAATACCGGGATTGGTTCCACTTAGTTTTAATTAGGGGTTCCACGGTTTTTAAGCCATCTGTAAAATTCTGATTTAACAGTAAATCCCATTCTGGCGATGAGGTTTTGGAGGATTCTTTTGCCGCCTGGAAGATCTCTTTATTATAAATTTTTAGCCATAGTTGCGCAGTTGGATTCAGATTATCAGGATCTAAAACCCCTGAAGTAGAATAGGCTAATACCGGAGTAGCGGCATCATCGGCCGATATGATAATCCAGCCTCCATTTTGAAGCGAAAATGTGTAATAAGTTGTAATACCATTATAGGTTGTTTGTTTGGAGTCCGAAAAAGCTATTAATCCAGTTTTTAGCTTGGAATAATGGGCCAGAAAATTAAGAGCAGCTTGTTTGGCTGTTTCTTCCGAAACAGGCGTAGCCTGGATGTTTAAAAAGAAAAACATGCTTATTATTGCGAGGTAAGTTTTTTTCATCCTAGTTAGTTTTTGATAAAAATGAGATTCAACTAGTTAATCAAAAAAATAATCGGATTAATTTCTAATTTGAATAACTAAAATTTATTTTAATAATGAGCGAAATTAAGAAATTCATTCATTTAAAACGAGAGTGGCAGATTTAATTTAAAGTGAAGGCTGAAAAATTAGGATGATGGGATTATTCCATATTAATAGCCCTTTTTTCAATAATAAAGCGCTTTTGCAGCATGAACATACTACAAAAGCGCTTTAAAAAGGGACTTCAAATTCAATATTGAAGGTCAGATAATTTTTCCGTTCTTTAATATTTAACAACTTTAAGTCCGCCAAAAATAGTATTTGATTCAATAACCAGGTGAGCGGTCGAATCGGTAAGGGAGCTGTCGCTGTCGTATTCAGCCGACCCAAAAGCTGAGCTATTCCCATTGGGCATAACCGTTCCGCCAAAAATTGTATTGGAAGTAATGCGTACCGGAAGGTTGTTGTTTAAGATTAGTTTACTACCTCCAAATATGGTATTAAGCTTAATATGCACATCTGTGTCGCCTAGTTGAACATTGCTCAGGTTATAGGTGGCTCCTCCAAAAAATACGCTGTATTGTTTTCCATCGTCTACTTGTTGGATGGTTTTTTCACCGAAAAATACTACTTCGTCTTGCTGTTTGTCGCCAAAAAAGTTAAAACTATTACCCATAAGAACTTTTACACCAATATAGATGAATAAACAGGCAAAGGCGATTTTAAAGATTGGAAAGTCTACATTGAACGCTATTTTGATGATAGCGCTTAATCCCATTAAAATTAGGACTATACCGATAATTAAGGTTGCACTCATTTTCATATCAATTAAATTTAATAACAGATTATTTATTTTTGATACAAATGTAGGAGGCAATCTCTTATTGGAGGA
>JAIFLU010000059.1 GCA_020048915.1 Bacteroidota bacterium
AATGGTGGAGCTTGTTAACGGCAATACATTAAATATACCCGGCGATGTAAAAACAGTTATGGCCATTGCTGCTGTAGTGACAAATATTCCGATAATGATGATATATTTATCGCGGGTATTAAAATATAAATCAAACCGAATTGTAAATATTGTTGCAGCAATTTTAACGATTATATATGTGATTGGAGGTGGAGATACTTCACCGCACTATATAATAATAGGTACAATCGAGGTCTTGTTGTTAATCACGATTTTTGTGTATTCGTTGAAATGGAAATACGAAGAGAATTAAAAACATAATGAACGCACTAGTGTTATTATCCAAAATTAAAATACACTGCCCTTACCACGAAAGATGAAAGCTAAAACATAAGGTATGAACAATTCTGACAAACAAAATCAGCGTATTGCAAAAATGACCTTTACATCGGTCTATCCAATGTATCTGGCAAAGGTGGAGAAGAAAGGCAGAACAAAAGAAGAATTGCATCAGGTTATAGAGTGGTTAACAGGCTTCAACAACGAAAGATTACAGGAACTAATAAACGGAAATGTAACTTTTTATACATTCTTCCAGGATGCGACGTTAAATCCCAATGCGTACCTCATCACCGGTGTAATTTGTGGTTATCGTGTTGAAGAAATTGAAGATGAACTTATGCAGAAGATTCGTTATTTAGATAAGTTGGTTGATGAATTAGCTAAAGGAAAAGCGATGGAGAAGATTTTAAGGAAGTGAAAGTGTCAGGGCAAAAATATAGCTGCCCAATATGGAAGATCGATTTTTGGTCATGTTTTATCAGAATCGGAACTTATAAACACTGACACAGTAAGAGACAAAAAGTATACAATCGGAAACATCATACCGCAACTCGTAACGCATAACTCGTATCTCGCCCCCAATATTTCCCTAAACAACTATTTGGAAAAGAGCTAAAAACCATTTACATTTAAACACGGAACAGAAACCAAATTTGATTACCCTGAAAAACCAACTTTAGAGAGGAAACCCATCTGATGTATTTATTTGATGTTTGTTAATAACCCCAATAACTTACTTCATTATGTTTAAAAAAGGATTCGTACTCATTGTATCTATTACAGTTCTTATAATAGATATGTCTACGTGTTGGGGACAAAAAGTAATTGGTACTAATTTGTTGGGTATAATTGATGGTAATTATTTAATTACATTCGAGTTACCTTATAAACAAAAAGGAAGTTTATTAGTTGAAGGAGGGTATAAGAATTCTAATTATGGAGTTTACTCGTACTTATTATACCCATTTAATATCAAGAAAATGGAAGATGTTTTCTTACGTTTAGGCTATTGTCAATACTTTTCATCGAAAAGAAGCGGATTTTATAGTGAAGTTAAGATAGATTTTAGACATAGTAACATTCAACTTAAAAGCGCTCCTGATAAAGACTCTATTGAGGCAAAAGGATTGGTTGTTATGCCTATGGTCACGTTGGGGTACAATATAAAAATTTGGAAATTATACATTAAACCACTAATAGGAGTCGGCTACCAGGTAAATTTTATGAATTTCGACAAGATTGGAAAGTGGCCTGAGTCTTCATTTTGGCTTTTTGCTGAAACTTTTCCATTTCAATTAAAGAGAGAGGATTTGTTAAATTATAAAAAGGGATTTATGCCATTTATGCAACTCAATGTTGCCTATCCGTTTTAAGGAGAGGGGAGCGGTATATAAAACTCTCTTTAATTAACTCATCTGGATTATTGGGAGAGGTAGGTACGGATTGTAAAATCAATACAGTAATAATGATGTTGGGCGCAAGCGCTAAGGAAACCAAAGCATTTCATATCTTTGTTCTGTGAATTAATATTGACTGATTATGGTTTTATTAAATATTTTTGAGACAACCTTACCTTTGACTAACCCAGTACTTAAATTTTTGGTAATACTAATTATTATATTATCTGCTCCGATTATTTTAAATAAGTTTAAAATCCCACATATTCTTGGACTCATTATAGCAGGAGCAGTAATTGGGCCTAATGGATTTAATTTATTACTGCGTGACAGCAGTATCATTTTGTCAGGTACTGCAGGCTTGTTATACATAATGTTTCTTGCGGGTCTGGAGATGGATTTAGCAGAATTTAAAAAAAATAGTGGAAAAAGTTTGGTGTTTGGATTATACACTTTTATAATTCCTATGACTCTTGGAATATTTGCTAGTATTTTTATTCTAAATTTTTCAATTCTTACATCGGTTTTGCTTGCCAGTATGTTTGCTTCGCATACATTAATAGTTTATCCAATACTTAGCAAATTGGGTGTAACAAAAAATCGTGCTGTAAATATTGCAGTTGGCGGCACTATGATTACCGATACTCTTGCCCTTTTAGTACTTGCGGTTATTGTGGGTATGGCACATGGAGAGGTAAACTCGGATTTTTGGACTAAACTTTCGATATCTATTATAGTTTTTGGATTAATTGTCATGTTTCTTTTTCCAATCATTGGACGTTACTTTCTTAAAAGGTACGAAGACAGTGTTTCTCAATATATTTTTGTCCTTGTAATGGTTTTTCTTGGTGCTGTTCTTGCTGAATTTGCAGGTATAGAAGCTATTATTGGCGCATTTTTAGCAGGTTTGGCACTTAACCGGCTTATTCCATCTACATCTTCTTTAATGAATAGGATTGAGTTCGTTGGAAATGCTGTTTTTATACCGTTTTTCCTTATTGGAGTTGGAATGCTGGTTGACTATAGAGCTTTTTTTAAAGATTTTGAAACTATAAAGGTCGCTGCTGTAATGACAATAATTGCGACTTCCGCAAAGTTCATTGCTGCATGGCTTGCACAAAAATCTTTTAAGTTTTCAATTGATGAACGCAGGTTAATTTTTGGTTTAAGTAATGCGCAAGCAGCAGCAACGCTTGCCGCAGTGCTGGTTGGATATAATGTAATTCTGGGAGAAACAGCAAGCGGCGAGCCAATTCGTTTGTTGAGTGACAGCATCTTAAATGGTACAATTATAATGATTTTAATAACATGTACTATAGCATCTTTTGTAGCTCAAAAAGGAGGTAAGAACATTTCGTTGCAAGAATCTACAACGGTTGACAATGAGAATGCTGATAACATGGAAAGAATATTAATTCCAATAAACAATAATGAGACAATTGACGAAATGATTAGTTTAAGTTCTATTCTTAAATCAAAGGAAAATAAAAAGGGATTATACGCACTTAATATTATCAACAATGACTCTTTAGAATCTGATAATCATGCAAAAAAAATATTAGACAAAGCGGTTGTTTCAGCCTCTGCCATTGATATACAATTAAATAAAATATTGAGATATGATATAAATACCACAAATGGAATTATAGGGGTTATTAAAGAGCAAAGTATAACAGACCTAATTTTAGGTCTTCATATAAATAAAGGTATTTCAGAATCCTTTCTTGGAAAATTAACTGAAGGTATTTTGTTAAAATGCAATACGACTACATTTGTTTACAAACCAATACAGCCAATTTCTACTATTAAAAGACATGTCGTAATAGTTCCACTAAAAGCTGAAAAGGAAATTGGCTTTCCATTTTGGTTATCGAAAATTTGGAATATTCCAAAAAATACAGGCGCAAAACTTGTTTTCTATGCAAATGAAATAACTCTTGCTTTTATTAAAAAAATTCAATTAAAACACCCAATCGAAGCAGAATTTAAAATTTTCGACGATTGGAATGATTTTTTGATTATTTCACGGGACATTAGGATTGACGACAATATCTTAATAGTTTTAAGTAGAGTAAATAAACTATCTTATCATGAAAATATGATCAATATACCAACGTATTTGAACAAATATTTTCAGTCAAATAGTTTTATTCTTATTTATCCAATGCAACATGGAATTAATGATAATGATGAGATAGACCTAAATAATCCTTCCTTGATTGAGCCAATTGAAAAGCTTGATGAAATTGGAAAAAATATTCTAAAATTATTCAGACGAAAATAAGCCCAGCGCCCAACAACCCTGGTAAAATTAAGAAGTATGCCTCCTACCAAAATATTTCTACCTTTAACAGGCATTTTAACACACCTATAAGATTTTTACGTACTGATGCTGCACTAATTTTACCACCATCGTTGTATGCTATGTTAAAAAGACAAACAACATGAAAGTAATTTACATTATTAGAAAGATTTTATACTTTTTTAATTTGGAGTCGGAACTGGAAAATCAAGATTCTGTTTACGAAGAAATTAAAAAAGGGATTATTTTCAAAGGTACGAATCTTTGGATTTTAATTTTTGCAATTATTGTAGCTTCCGTGGGTCTGAATATGAACTCTACTGCGGTAATAATCGGTGCTATGCTAATATCGCCCTTAATGGGTCCCATCAATGGCCTGGGCTACAGTATAGCTACTTATGATTTTGATTTATTTAAAAAATCCCTAAAGAATTTTGCATTTGCCATTATAGCAAGCCTTGTAGCATCAACTACCTATTTTGCTCTAAGTCCTATTTCTACAGCTCATTCTGAATTATTGGCAAGAACAAGTCCAACAATTTACGATGTTTTAATCGCTTTATTTGGCGGTTTAGCGGGAATTGTTGCAATAAGCAGCAAACAGAAAGGGAACGTTATTCCTGGTGTGGCAATTTCAACAGCTCTTATGCCTCCTTTATGTACAGCTGGTTATGGACTTGCAACAGGCCAGTTTGATTTTTTCTTTGGAGCATTTTATTTGTTTACGATTAATACTATATTCATAGCTATTGCCTCTGTTTGGATTTCACAATTACTAAAATTTCCAATCAGAAGCTTAATTGACAATAGGAAGAAACGGAAAATAGAAAGAACTATTAACTTTGTTATAATCATAGTCCTTTTACCAAGTATCTATTTTGGTTATAAACTTGTTAAACAGGAAGAATTTCTGCAGAAAGCAAATCAATATGTTTTAAATGTTTCGCATTTCGAAGGAAATTATTTGTTAAAACATGACATTAATCCCAAGTTGCGTAAAATTGTTTTAGTGTATGGTGGCACAGCACTTCTTGATAAACATAAATCAGAAATCATTTTAAGATCGTCAAACTTTAATATAAATGATGCCGCAATTGTAATTGAACAAGGATTAGCTTTTAGCAGCATTGACGATAAAAACATTGAAGTATATAAACTAAAAGAGCAAATAATAAGCTTAAATGAAGCACTTACCAAAAAAAATGCGGAATTTGATAGACTTATAAATCAACAAAAAATTGGGCAAATCCTATTTAATGAAATTAAAATCTTTTACCCACAAATAAACGGATGTAGCTATTCAGAGTCCTTATTTTATAAAGATAAACTTTCTGTTCCATTAAAGACAACCATTATTATTTTATCAGTTAAAAGGAAAATTTCGGCGGCTGATAAAATAAAAATAAATAATTGGTTTATACAAAGACTAAAACAAAAGGAAATAAAGGTATTATATGAATAAAGCATAGCATTTATGGCAAAATTAATGCGGCTGGAAGTTGCAGATCTCAATATTTTTACCTTAATCAGGAAGTTTAACGAACCGATAAGATTTTACGCTCCGAGGCTACACTAATTTTTGTGCCATTGTAGGCTCCTGTGTTAACAGGATATTGCGATAATAATCAACATAATTTAACTGATTAGGATGGCTAAAAAAGTACTTTTATTTTTATCGCAAGGCTTTGAAGCATACGAAGCAAGCGTATTTACCGATGTTATCGGTTGGAGCCGGGAAGCTGGCATACTACCCATTGATTTAGTAACAACCGGATTAAGACCAACCATTAAGTGCTATTGGAACCTTATTGTACAACCCGAAATTTCGTTTGACAAAGTGAATAGTGAAGACTATGATGCTTTAGCCATTCCAGGCGGAGCAGGGGCCGCGGGGTTTTATGAAGATGCTTATGACGAGCGGTTTCTGAATTTGATTCGGGAATTCGATAAAAAAGGAAAGCTGATAGCTTCCATTTGTGTAGGAGCTTTACCAATTGGTAAATCAGGGGTGTTAAAAAATAGAAAAGCTACCACCTGGGATTTAAACGATGGTGCCCGACGTAAACAACTGGCAGATTTTGGAGCAATTGTTCAAGATAAACAATTGGTGATCGATAATAACATCATTACATCAACCGGACCAGCAACAAGCCTCGACGTAGCGTTTAAATTGATTGAAATGCTTACGGATATTCAGAATGTGAACGAAATTAAAAGGAACATGCGCTTTATTACTAATTGAATAAATAAGGTACTGGAGCCAGCATTTAGCCTATAATATAACGAAGGGACAGAGTTGCATTATAATTGTTGTTTTAGTTGTGGAGATAAGCACTCCGCTTCTAAAACTCTCCAGGTTTTTACTCCGATAGCGCAAAACCTTAATAGCAATGCACAAAGAACTTAATAAATATTATAGTGTATCTCAAGGATTTTTTTAGAAATCTATGTAACTTTAATTAATAAAACATTCTAGCATGGATTCTGAAACTATACAATTAAGAGAACAAAATAATTATTTACGTCAGTTAATAGCTTTTCAGGATCAAAATACAGGAAGCGTCTTTCAGCAATTATCCGAAAATATCGACGATGTTTTTTGGCTCAGAACCGATAGCGAGATGATATACATCAACCCGGCTTTCGAAAAAGTTTGGGGAATACCCTGTTCTGAGATTTATCAAAACCCTCAAATATTTACCGATTCCATTCACCCCGCCGACAGAGCAAAAGTAGCAGAAATATTGCATTCCGACTCATTCAAAAAAACAGGATTGTTTGAATACGAGTACCGTATAATTCGACCCGATAAACAAATTCGCTGGCTACATGCAAAATCACTGCCCATAGCAAACAATAAAGGGGAAATATTTCGCCGAGTAGGTATGGCTCACGATATTACCGAACAAAAAAAATCACAGGAAGAAACAGGTTTGCTGGCCGAAATGCTCAACGTGGCTCCCAATTCAATCACCATACACGACCAAGCTGGTACATTCCTGTTCGCCAACCAAAAAACGTTCGAAATACATGGGTATAACCACGAAGAATTTATGGCACTCAACCTTCGTGCACTCGATGTGCCGGAAAGTGCCGAATTGATTGCCAAACGGATTAAAGCCATACAGGAAAACGGGCAGGCAATGTTCGAAGTGAAACACTTCAGAAAAGATGGCAGTACCATACCCCTCGAAGTATATGTAAAAATGGTAGACTGGAAAGGTACGCCTGCCCTTATGAGCATTGCAACCGATATCAGCATACGCGAAATTGCCGAATTGGAACTTAAAAATAGCGAAGAAAAATTCAGGACACTCGTAGAAAACGCCAACGATATTATTTACCAGTTAAGCCCGGAAGGCATATTCACTTATTTATCGCCTAACTTAACCGAAATATTGGGTTATCTGCCATGCGAATTTGTCGGAGAATATATTCAACAATTTGCCCACCCGGACGATTTACACCTTTGTATTGATTTTTTAAATAAAGTACTGACTACTGGAGAAAAGCAAAGCAGTGTAGAATACCGTGTAAAGCATAAAAATGGAACGTGGCGGTGGCACAATTCCAATGGCGCACCCTTAAAAGACAAACAAGGAATTGCTGTTTCCTATCTCGGTGTATCTCGCGATATTACCGAACAAAAAAAATCGATAGCCGCCCTGCAGCAAATAGAATGGATGTTAACAGAGAAAAAGGTAAAAAACGAAAACTCTACACCTGAATATGGCGACTTAAGCGAGCTGAACACTAATGGTATTATCCTTTCTTTGGTGGGGAAGGAACAATTAACACAAATAGCTTCGGAATATCTCGACTTGTTGGAAACATCGTCGGCTATATATGAAAAAAATGGAGATTATGCTTTGGGGCTATTTACTTCAAGCTGGTGCCAAACGATGGATACAGCATCGCGTAAGCTTTGCAATACAGAAAGCAACCAGGAAGCTTTAAATTGCGGCAAATGGCTATGCCACGAATCGTGCTGGCGCGATGCCTCACTAAATGCTATTGAAAGCGGAAAGCCCACTGATGTGAAATGTAAAGGAGGCCTCCGTTTGTTTGCAGTTCCAATACATGCCAATGGTGAAGTGATTGGAGCTATCAACTTTGGTTATGGCAACCCTCCCACTGCCGGGGATGAACTACAGAGTTTGTCTGATTTGTATCAGGTTCCTATCGAAGAATTAAGAAAAAAAAGTCAAGAATACCAAATACGGCCTCAATATATTATCGATTTTGCTAAAAGGCGGATTCTGCTTTCTGCAAAGTATTTGGGGAATTTAATTGAGGGTAAGCAAGCAGAGCTGTTACTTCAGGAAAAAAGCGAACAAATATCCAGGCAAAACGAAGTGCTTAATCAAACAAATCAGGAACTTATTAAGGAAAAGGAGAAAGCTCAGGAAAATGAAGAAAAGTATCGTGCTTTATACATCAATGCTCCTCTTTCGTATCAATCGTTAGACGAAAATGGTTGTTTTCAGGACATTAACCCTATGTGGCTAAAAACCTTAGGTTATGAAAGAGATGAAGTGATAGGAAAATGGTTCGGAGACTTCTTACATCCCGACTATGTTGAGCACTTTAAAACCAATTTCCCGGCTTTTAAAAAACGCGGATATGTTTCGGATGTGCAGTTTAAAATGAAAAAAAAGGATGGAAAATATATTCACGTATCATACGAAGGTTGTATAGGTTATAGTGCCGACGGGCTGTTCAAACAGACTTATTGTGTATTTAAAGATATTACCGAACAAAAGATTGCACAAGATGAATTGTTTATTGCCAAGGCAGAAATAGAGAAAAGCGAAGAGAAATTCAGGACTATTTTCGATAGGAGTTTGGTTTCAATTATAGTAGCCGATGACCAGGGCAATTATTTATCGGCCAATAGTGCCGCTTGCAACCTGTTTGGATATTCGTTGGACGAAATGCTGAAAATGAATATACGCGATTTAAAAACCGTTTATAAACCAGGCGCGGAAGAACGGTATAGAGAATATTTGCACAAAGGGGAAGAAAACGGAGAATTTGATTTTATTACAAAAAACGGAGAATATAAAATAGCATTCTATCAAGCTGTTAGAATAAGCAATAATTTCAATTTAAGCATGTTAGTCGATATTACCAAACAAAAAGAAACAGAAGATGATCTTTTAAAAGCTAAAGAAAAAGCCGAGGAAAGTCAACAAAAATTTAAAGCCATTGCCGATACTTCGCCACTGGTAATTTACATTTCAAAAGGAATTAACCAAGTGGCCGAGTATATCAATCCAAGTTTTATTAAATTGTTTGGATACCAATACGAAGAAGTTTCGGAAGTAGCACTTTGGTGGCCTTTGGCCTATCCCGATAAAGCATATCAGAAACAAGTAAGCGAACAATGGAATAGCCTTGTTGCAACAGCTATTCAAAATAAATCCGACATTGAACCAATGGAAGTTATTGTTGCATGCAAAGACGGAACGAAAAAAAATATTCTTTGGGGGTTTGTTTCAACCGGAGATGAAAATTGGGCTTTTGGTATGGATTTAACAGCATACAGAAAGACTGAACAAGAACTTATCGTTGCCAAAGAAAGGGCTGAGGCAAGCGAACAACATTTTAAATCGTTAATTGAAAATGCCCCCGATGGCGTGGTGGTAATAGACGCGGGTGGAAAATTTATTTATGGAAGCCCAAACTCGGCCCGCCATTTTGGTTACCATGAAAATGAGATAATTGGACATTCAGGTGATGAATACACACATCCTGACGATTTACCACTTGTATCAAAAACTTTCGAATCCATTATTAATGATCCATTACAAAAACCAACAGTGAGTTACCGTTTTAAACGGAAAAATGGCGAATACCGATGGATAGAAACCACCTTTACTAATTTATTAGCAGATAAAGCTATCAATGGAATTATTTTAAATTTTACCGATATTACCGAAAGAAGACAAGTGTTTGAAGAATTGATAATTGCCAAAGAAAAAGCCGAGGAAAGCGACCGCCTCAAAACCGCGTTCCTTCAGAACATGAGTCATGAAATACGCACCCCCATGAATGCCATTATGGGCTTTTCCGAACTATTGCTTAAAAATTTTGAGAATAAAGAAAAGCTTCAAAATTTTGTTTCAATCATCAACCAACGTTGTTCCGATTTATTAGTCATCATTAACGATATACTCGATATTGCGAAAATTGAGTCGGGACAATTGCAGTTAAACGATGAAAAAGTTAATATTCGTAAACTTTTACTTGAGCTGGAGGCAATTTTTAACGAACAAAAATTGAAACTTAACAAAACTAATATCACTATCGTTTTTAATAATTTGCAGCAAACGGCTAATTTATATTTAATTACCGACCGGAGCCGGCTAATACAAATTTTCAATAATTTAATCAGTAATGCATTAAAGTTTACTTTCCAGGGAAAAATTGAGTTTGGTTTTAGCATCAATAATGAGCAACAAATAGAATTTTATGTTTCGGACACGGGTATTGGTATTCCAAAAGATAAGCATGAGGTTATTTTTGAACGTTTTATTCAATTAAACCATGGAACAAGCCGTTTAATAGGAGGTAATGGTTTGGGCCTTGCCATTACAAAAGGTCTCGTGAAAATATTGGGTGGTAGAATATGGTTGCAATCGGAAATTGATAAAGGCACCACTTTTTATTTTACAATTAAAACGGTAATAGATAGTAATATTAATTATTTAATCGGTAGCAAAATTGAAGATATAAAAGTCGATTGTTTTAAAGGTAAAACAATATTGGTAGTAGAAGATGATGAATACAATAAAGCTTTAATTAAAGAAATACTTGATAATCAAGGATTTGGTTTTATTTTTGCCGACAATGGTTCAGATTCAGTTCAAATGTGTTTAACTACACCGATCGATTTGGTACTCATGGATATTGGATTGCCTGATATCTCAGGCTATGAGGCTATAAAGCAAATATTGTTAAATAATCCGAATATGAAAATTATTGCCCAAACAGCATACGCCAGCCCAACCGATAAGAATATGACTATGCAAGCAGGTTGCATCGACTATATAAGTAAACCAATAAAAACAACTGGATTAATTGAAATAATAAAAAGACATCTGTAAAAACGAAAGCACAAACATTTAGCTAAAAATCTAATGGAGGCAGAGAATTAAAGAAAAATCGGTAAAGGGCAATCCCTCCTCCGGATTTAATCGGGTGTAAACTTGCATATTGGATAATTACAGGCCATACTTACAAAACAAAATGTATAAAAAAGTTAACCGATAAGTCCAATGATTGAATTAAGGTTGTTTCGGCAAATGAACTATTTTCGAAATCGAATTTCCGGGTATTCACATCAAAATAGTTTTGCGAATTGAAGATGTTAATTAGCGTTGCCCCTGCCTTAATGCGGGCATTGCCAACTTTGAAATTGTAATTTATCGAAATGTCACTTCTCGAATAGTTCGGCAGCCTTTTGTAATAGCGGATGGTTGGGAGGTTGTTCTCGAATAGTACATTATCGATATACGGTTTCCCCGTCGAAAATAATGTTATACTGCCCAAATTCCAGTTTCTGATGGTGATCATATTGGTAAAACTAAGCTGATGTATCTGGTCAGTTGGTGCTGGTATATCGCTGTTGTTATTGATCATTGAGAATTGGTGCAGGCTTCGGCTAACCGAATAAGAAACCCAGCTGGTATAGTTTTTTCGTTTATAACGAATAAAAAAGTCTGCCCCATACGATTTTCCTTCTCCCACAATGTATGAACTTGGCTGTTGCATTTGGTCGCCGAACGATTGGGGTTTTTTAGGAGGAAAATAGTTTGGAAAATCAGCGTTCTTTAAATATGGGGATACAAATAAATATTCCTGCAAGCCCGAATATTTTTTATAATAGGCTTCCGCATCCACTAAAAAATTTCCAAATTCCAGCGTTGAGCCAATGATAAAGTGGTTGGAAGTTACAACGGGATGAACAGAATTGTCTGCCAAAACCCAGAAATTCTTGGTATAACCGGTTTCCTGCGGAGAGAGTACCTGACTTATAAACTGGCAATATCGGCCAGTTGCCATTCTTATCGAGAATTTATTGGAGAAACGGTAGTTTGCCGAAAAACGAGGCTCCACATAGAATTTGTTATTTCCGTTATAGAAATTAAGGCGCAATCCCGGTTTTAATGTAAGTTTATTCGAAAAGGTTATCCGGTCCTGAAGGTAAACTGACGACGTCCATGCACTTTTTTCCATGTTATCGTACACGTACTCCATTCCTGCATCCTTGTAATAATATATGCTGTTTCGCCGGATTCCAAAACCAAAATTTAGCTGGTTATTATTCGATATGGAATAGATATTTCGAAGGGAAACTGAAAAGTCATTTAAATTATTTTTGTTTAAGGTGTTAAACTGGTTTGTTTCGTTGGGTAATAACCCATGTTGGTTGATCGTATTTTTGGTTCGTAGAACATCGGTTAAATTTGTGTATTCGTTCGAGTAACCCGAATATCCCAGTTGAAAATTCGAATAGAAAGTGCTGTTCCACTGTTTCATCCACGAACTGCTAATACCGTAATTACTCCAGTTATTTTTATCCGAAGTGTTAACATTCAGGGTATTGGTGTTTCCGGTATAGGCATTTTCGTAAAAATCTTTTCCACCATACACACTTACCGATAGGTTTTCGGTATTGTTAATTCGGTAGGAAACCTTGGTGTTATAGTCGTAAAACCGGAAGGTAGGCTTTGTTTGATTGACAATGTGAGAAGAATCCCTATGGAAATTGACCGAATTGGTATTAAACAATCCCTCGGCAAAGCTGGTGGAGTAAATGTCGGAATAGGAGCGTCGGCCGGCAGCTATTATAGTGAGTTTTTTGCCAATTGGAATTTCAGCAGTAAGGTTTCCGCTCACCAGGTTTAAGTCTCCATATATGGTTGGTTTTAATTGATTCCCCGATTTTCCTGTAATATCCACAATGCCCGATACCCTTTCTCCATAACGGGAGTCGTATCCACCTTTGTAAACCTGGATATCTTTTATAATATTGGGATTCAGAGAAGATATTACACCGTAGTAATGACTCAGGTTATAGAGTGTCTGCCCATCAAATAATATTAGGTTCTGGTCGCTCGAACCGCCTCGGATACTCAACTCAGAAGAGTTTTCGGAATAAGAAATACCTGGCAACAGTTGCAGTGTTTTGAAAATATCGGTTTCGGCAAGAACGGGCAAATCAATTAATTTAGCCGGATTTATGGTAGTGGCAAAATCTACATCATTTCTAAAATCTACCATCTCCACCTTTGTCTCCTTTACCACCACGGTGTCCATCATCTGTACTTTTCGGCTGAGTTTAAAGTCGCAAAATAATTGTGGGCCAGACCAGGATAACATAGTATCCACAGGATAATATCCTATCAGGTTTACCATCACGCGAACAGGATTGGAAACAATGTTCTTAATCGAAAATGTTCCGCTTGAGGAGGCTGCTGTGCTGAGGTTTTGGCTTTGGTTAAAAAAAACAATACTTGCAAAAGGCAATTGTTCGCCCGTTTCTTTATCACTCAGCGAACCAACCATTTGGCATTGCTGTAATAAGGGCTCTTTATTTTCGGAATTTGCGTCAACAATTAAATAACTCCCATGTTTTAACTGAAATTCAAAACCGGTACCAAGCAGGAGGTTTTCGAGAAACTTAGATGGAGTTGAGCCGGTAACTTCTTTATGAACAATTACCGACTTTAATTTTTGAGCGTCGAAGGCTACTTTTATGTTAAATTTCTCCGACGATTTTATCAATGCTTCGGATAAGGGGATATTATCAAAGAAAATGCTTAAGGATTGGGCTCTGGTTTGGGAACTAAATAATAAAAAAATTAAAAGAAAAAAAATTGCCGCATCATTGCGGTTTTTCACGAATAAGTATTGTGCTATTTGTACCAATTTCATAGGTTAATCCCAACGGAATACATACAATATCCAACGTATTTACCAGATTTTTATTTGTAAAACTTCCGGTAAAATATTTTTCGTCTATTTTCGACACTGCAAAAGTAACATTAAATTGTCTTTCAATTTCTTTAAAGATGGAACTCAAGGGGGAGTTTTCATAATTAAATTCTCCATTGCGCCAATTGGCAACTGTTTCGATATGGTTGTCTTCAAATTTTATTAGCCCTGAATTTTCTAACGCCACACTTTCTCCGGGAGTAATGATAATCACTTGCGAGCCCGATGTTACCTGAATTTTGCCGGTAATACAGCTAACTTTAAATACTTTTTCACGGGCAAACACGTTAAAAGAAGTTCCTAAAATTTTAATATCTGCCAGAGGAGTATTAATGACGAACGATTTCCCTTTTTGAATAGAGAAAAAGGCTTCTCCTTCCATTTTTAGAACGCGATTTTTCTCAAAATTTGTTTTCCGGAACGAGATTTTGCTTTCAGCATTCAGCGTTACCAATGAGCCATCGGGTAATTTATATTCGTTGTGCTCCCCCTTTGTAGCAACAACATTGTTAAAGGGTTCGCGGATAAAGAACTGCCAAATTCCGGCCAAAATAATTACGCTTGCAGCTGCTGCCGAAAGCCAATAGGTTAAGCTCCTGCTTTTGTTTATTGGTAGGCGTTTTTGTTCAGGACTCTCGGCAATCCTTGCTTTTAGCTTGGCTAATCCTTCTTCTTTCGATAAGGTATGTGGAACCTTAAATTGGGAGGTCCTGCGAAGGATCTTCTGCCCGGTATCGAGACTGTTAAAGTCTGGTTCCCGGGATTCTTTATTTTGTAAATCTTCTATCATGATTTTAGTATCATTATATTTTCCTGTCGATTTTTGTTTTTAAAAAGGCCAACGCCTTCTCCATTCGTTTCTCTATCGCTTTTACCGATAATCCTAAATTTTCGGCAATTTGACTGTAAGTAAAACCGTCAATGCGGTTCATTAAAAATACGATACGTTGTTTTTCATCTAATTGAGCCAGAATGCGCTGTAGCTTTTGATCGAATTCTTTCATTTCCAGCTCATACTCAGGAGACTCGCTGTAACCGTTGTTTTGTATGGATCCCGAGAATTTAAACGAAACTTTCAAATGTTCCAGTCGGTTTAGGAAAAGGTTGTTGGCGATGGTAAAAGCCAATTGCTTTGCTGTTTCCGCTTTTATTTCCGCCTTCTTTTCCCAAATCTTCAGAAAAGTGTCTTGCGCAATATCCTCTGCAAATTCAACGTCGCCCGATTTATAGTATATAAAATTCCGGATAGGATCGTACCAATTATTAAATATTTCGTCAAACTCTGCTTGATTTATCCCGCTCATTTCGATTCGTAATGTAAAACCTAAGGATTCCTTTTTTATTTATAATACAGGCTAACGAAAAATTACCCTACCAATACTTGTAAATTTATGGAATTTACAAATTTTTTAAGTTAATAATCCTTAAAATCATTTATTTAGTAAAACCGATAAACAATATCAATTACCGGAGAGCGCGAAATCCCTCCAGGGTTTAAGCCAGGTTGCCCCTCCGGGGTAGGCATGTTAAGCGATTGGAAATAGGTTGTCCAGGCAGGAAATGTTTTCCGGGTATCGGGGTCAATAAATGTCATGGGGTTTAGTTGAAACAATGGCTTACCCAATGTGTCGAGGTATGAATAATACACCAGTTCGCTGCAATAATACTTTTGGTTGTTTATATCGAAACCATCATCGTAAGGTTTAGTCAGCAGGGAGAGGCTTCGTTCAATTGCCTGAGGAATCAGAGGGCGATAAGGTTCTTTAACACGGCCGGCAATAACCTTATTGGAACGTTGCAGAAACGAATCGAAGGGGGTTTTAATCACTCCTGGGCCAATTGCTTCCAATACATATGCTTTGTTCTTCTCAACAGTTATTATGCCAATATGCGAGAAGTTTTTCCCCTCAATGCCGGTGGTAACCTTTTCAATAGCATCGCACAAACTTCCGCAATCCAAATCCTGAAAAACCAGATCCCCCGTTTGTGGAATATAGTGATGGCTGCATGAAAAAAGAGCTGCCAAAACAAAAATTAAGAAGAACTTACAAACAACATTCATATCGGATTGGCCGTTTTAGTTTTGATTTGCAATAATACTTCTTTTTCAAATTCTCTGCGGTTATAACTGTAGTTTTTACAATCGCATTTACCAAACAGGCACTGCCATTAATACCACAGAAGGGAACGTGTATAGTAATTTAAATTGGATGTTTAAAACTCCGTATAATTCAAAAAAATAATATGTTTAGTGTTGACATATAAGTTCATACGTAATTTTGAATCGGTAGTCAAAATTGGCTTTGCTTATTGAATATTGAAGTAAAATTGACTAACTTGTAGTTGAAATTTAAATTTTAACATTATGACAGACAAGCAAGAAAACAAACTTCGCATGTACTTTACGGTAAGTGCTGTGTGCGAGAGTAATGTTGAGGTATGGCAAGATAATGAATCATTCAGATCAGCCTTCGAAGCATTTTGTCTGAAAATTCCATTAATTGAAAAACTGAGAGATGTTCAGGAAGTTGAAAATGCCGGTTTAAAAGTTAGTGCCAGTAATATAACCCGGTTAAGGTTTTCGAGAAACAGGATAAAAGCGGCCTCCGATAATTTACGGAAACTATTCCGCGATACCGACGAGCTTATATATAATCGGCTTGATAAGGAAATATTGGATTTTAAGGAAGATGCTCCCGACTTTTTTT
>JAIFLU010000136.1 GCA_020048915.1 Bacteroidota bacterium
AACCAACTAATTGCCGTAAATACCATTATTAATGATAATATAAATATTATATAAATTGGCGTTTGAGGATTTATAACAAATGTAAAGAGCCCCAGGAAAAATAAAGTTGCCTTGGGGTTAAGTACATTTGTCAAAAAACCGATTCTTATTGCCTGAAACCATGATATATCATCAGGTATATCATTTCTGTTAATTTCTATTTTTGTTTTTTTGCTTAGGATTGCTTTAATTCCTATGTAGATAAGGTATGCTGCACCAATATATTTAATTACATTAAACACGATAATAGATTTGGAAATTATATAGCCGATCCCCGCTGCACAATAGATTATGTGAATACTTATTCCTAACCCAATACCAATTCCAGTGAAAATCCCTGTTTTCCGCGAATACGTAAGTGAGTTTTTTACTGCCATTACAAAGTCAGGCCCGGGGCTAATTGCCGCTAAAAGGTTTAATAACGAGGCAGTTGCTATAAGTGTAATGTTGTCCATGTTAATTCTATTTAACAGCAAAGTAATATATCCCAACCAAAAAACAATTAATAATTGAGGTAATAAAAAAACCTGATTGGAAATTATGCCAATCAGGTTTTTTATGGAATCGAAATTACAGTTATGCCAGATTGATTTTTTCCAATTGGTTCTCTAGTATTTCCAAGTCGGAAATTATTTTGTCATTGGTTTCAGGCTTCGTTTTATCTTGATTAAGAAACAACGATTTATAATATGCAATTCCTTCTTTAAGGTTTTTCTGAAAATTTAACCATCCTTTTTTAATGCTTTCGCTGGCAGGAGCAGCTGCATCTTCAATCATTTCCGAAAAATAACTGATATACATCTCCAACTCTTTCACAAACATGTTTGGTCTATCCGTTCTTTCAATGATGTTTTGCCTACCATAAATGTGGTCAATCATAACTTTCAAAGATACTACCTTTGAAAAATAGGCCATATTTGGACCAGGACATATCGAAACTCCCGGACCTTCTACTTTTGTATTAAGATCATTAATTAAAAGTGCCGAGGTTCCTAATCCAACACATAAACACGATTTGTCAACTACTTTATTATATGCTTTTGTGTAGCTTTCAGGAGAGAGGCCTGCATTGTCAAGTTCTTTTATTTTAATACGTTGGTATTGGCGTGATGCAGTGCATATGGCTTTCTCTGTATATTCTTTGCTCAGCGAAGCATACCTTTTTGGGCAGGTGCTTCCTGGTTTTCCCTGGTCAATAAATCCTTGTTTTTCAATATCTTTCGAATTGCTTCGAAGGTTATTGAAACGCACTCCCAAAGGAGAAACATGACTTAGATACAAATCTTTCTCGGTGGCTTTGCAAAGTAATTCCTGGGTGTGCGGATCTACACTTGTAGCTTCGGGTACTAATAAGAAAGGGGTACCCCATCCTATTGAGTCCAGGTTATAATATTCTAAAAGGAAATTGTGTTCTTCGGAGGTTCCCACCCCTCCCTGAGCAGTTACTTTAATAGCAGGACGAGTTTTTGGAACGATCTTTCCTTTTTGTTGAAGCGATTTCGAAAAAACTTCTTCCAGTAATAGAAATAGCGCTTCCCGTTTTTCCTTAAATTCTTCTAAAATTGGTCCCATTAAATAACCATCGGTAGCGAATGCGTGCCCACCACAATTTAACCCCGATTCTATCCGAAATTCCGAAACCCATAACCCTTTATTTGCTAAAAATTTACCTTGTATGAGCGCGGATTTGTAATCGCTGATTTTAAGAATAATTTTCTTACGGATGTTTCCATCAGCATCCGGATAGAAATCGTCGAAATTTTCCATGTAGCTATAGAGCCTGGGATTTATACCGGCTGATAAAACAATGCCCGATTCCAGATTGCTGTTTGCAAATCCGCGCATTGCAGCATGGGCATCGTTAAATTCTACAGGAAGTTTTTCGTTGTTTACATAATTCTCCTTGTCAAGTTTGGTCATTATGTTTACATCAATACTTCCCGGCATTAAATGGAGGTTGCCCCAATTTATCATTTCAAGTTCTGATCTTTTTTTCTGAACGAACTCCCTGAATCTTTGCTTAATTGTCGAAATGTCTGGCAACATTTCAATGTATTTTTCAAATTCGTTGCCTTTTTCGTGAATGGATTGTTTTAATCCTTCAAATTTTTCCTTAACAACTTTGTCTAAAAAATTAAGATAAGCAGTAATTCGTTTTGCTCTGTAATCTTCAATTTTATCGGATATTGCTTTAAAAGGCATGTCGAATTTCATGCAATAAAATTCCCGCATTTTTTCTATCAGCATATCGTCTAATAAGGATATTGTAGAAGATATACCGTATGGTGCTACTCTTAAAGGTGTGTCAATTGTAAATCCTATCCCCATTACCGGGATATGAAACGTATGTAAAACCGCCGCATTATTCATTCTTTACTCTCCCTGTTTAAAAACACAAAGTTATAGATAAAAAAGGACTTTTTTGTATAATTTTTTTAAAGCGTTGTTCTGATGGTCATTCTGACTGCATTTCAAGGGATTCTTTGGATGGGAAATGCTTTTAAATTCGTTACTATTAAAGGGGTAATAAATGATAAGTTTTCTTCCGATTCATATTATGAATGTTGCCAAAGGATAACTTATATTCTCATGGAATTTCTGTTTTCTCCCTTTAACAATTCCATCAGGTTATTTATCAATTTTCGGAAATATCTCCATACCTCTATTTTCATTAGTTTTTACATTTTTTAATAGTGTCATAGTATTGTCATACCTCTTTTTGACTGATATCTCAATAAATAACGCCTATTTCGCCATACAGATATTTAACCTGGATATATAAACTTAAATACACAAATATATGAAGTTGAAAAACGCTTTATTCTTGACTCTACTATTGATTACCGGAGTTTTGTCCTCGTGCAGAGGGCAGATAGATTCGAAAAATGAGGAACAACAATACGAATTTCGCTCTATCGCTGTCGAATACAAAATTCAATGTGAAGGAAACGGAAGTAAAAAAACAGGTACGAAAAGTTTTTGGGTCGATAATTATGGACTTAACCAGGCAACTTTTCTGAAAGAAACTACCAGCATTAGCATGTTAGGGCAAACTTCAGCTGAAACATCCGAAACTCTTACGATTTTGGATGGGGATATGGTTTATAATATTAACCTTATAGATAAAACCGGGACAAAGCAAAGCATGGAGGCATTTAAAACACTTGGGTTGGCAATGGCAACCCAAATAGGCATAACGGCAAGGTCGACCCGCGAATTTGTGGAGGCTAATGGAGGTAAATGGCTCGAATCCTCAACCTATTTAGGTAAAAAATGTGATGTCATGGATTTGCTGGGAGTTAAACAATGGCTTTATAAAGGGATAGTCCTAAAAACTGAGAGCAATATCATGGGGATGAATTATGTTGAAGCGGCGGTTAGCATTGACGAAAATATTGCAATTCCATCCAGTCGCTTCGAAATTCCTAAAGGTATTGCAATTACTGATGCTGGTCAGATTATGGGTGAGCTGAGCGAGAATGAAACCGAATCGCCGGATATTCCTTCCGGTAAGATTGGATTGGGGTTCGACAGGTTCGGAAATGCTGCAAAAAAGGTGAGTCAACCAGGCTATAAAATGCTCAGCTGTATTAACGACCAAGGTCTATATATGGCCTCCTTCTTTAAAACAGAAACAGAAGCTTTTGGGGTGTATGCTCATCCGGCTCAAATGTTTGCCAATGTCTCCAAAGGTGGAGAGGGCGGCAAAATTGAGAAAACATTTTCGGTAAATGGTCATAAGGCTTTACTCTTATCTATGGAAGAGGAAGGAGAAAGCTCAATCACCAGAGCCATTGCCATACTTTATCCTGAACATTCTATGACGTTAATGATTGCAGGTAGCATAAATATTCCTGAAAACACATTTATTTCCATTGTAAACCAAATGAATTTATAGTATCATGAAGACCTTACAAGCATTTATACTGTTTTTGTTCTTTGTTACTTGCGGATATTCACAAATACGGATTGATAAAGTAATTGAGCGTCAGCAAAAGAAAACCGAAAGGAAAATAGAAAATCGGATTGAAAAGAAAATAGATAAAGGGGTAGACAAAGCCTTGGATAAAACAGAAGAAGGAATAGAAGAATCTGTGAAAGGAGGTTCTGAGGAAAAGGAAACTGCCGCGTCCAAATCTGAAACATCAAAAGGAAGTTCATCCTCAAAGGCAGCCCAAGAGAATGTTGCCGAAGCAACAGCGACAGCAAAGCCGGTTTTATCCTGGAACAAGTACGATTTTGTTCCTGGAACCGAAATTATATTCGAAGATAATCAGGAAGGCGAGCAGAATGGAGAGTTTCCTTCGAAATGGGATTTATTTGAGGGGACAATTGAGAATGCTAATCTAGACGGGCAAAATGTTATTTATTTTATTAAATGCAATACCAATGGGGGAGGAGGCATTGTTCCCTTGCTTAAAAACAATAAAGAAGATTATCTTCCTGAAGATTTTACATTCGAATTTGATGCTTATTTTGAAGTGAGCAGTAGCTCATACACAGTGCATCTTTTGGATTGCAAAAATCAAAAGGGCGAAAGATACCGGGATTTTGCAAATATTGACTTTTCTAAAAACGGCGCAAGAATACCCGGTGGGGATATGACTCTATATCCCGGCAGTAAAGGGGCATCGTACGATAAGACTGCCAAATGGAGGCATTTTGCTGTTTCTTTTAACAAACGGGCTCTAAAGGTTTATGTAGATGATGCCCGGGTACTCAATATTCCAAATGTGGAACGAAACCCTACAGGGATAACTTTAGGATACCATAATCCCAGTAGCACAACAAAAGGGTATATAAAAAATGTCCGCATAGCTAAAGGTGCAGTTCCTCTCTACGACAAATTGCTAACCGATGGTAAATTTGTTACCACCGGCATTAAATTCGATGTAAATAAAGCCACCATTAAGCCCGAATCTATGGGAACTATTAATTATGTGCTAAAGATGCTAACCGACCACCCCGAGCTTAAATTCTCTGTCGAAGGTCACACGGATAACGATGGCGATGAGGCATTAAACCAAAAACTTTCCGAAGCACGCGCCAAATCAGTTGTCGATAAACTTATAGAGCTAGGGGTTGCTAAAGATCGGTTTAATTCTAAAGGTTGGGGGGAAGCAAAACCCATTAGGGGAAACGATACTTCTGAGGGTAAAGCCCTGAACAGAAGAGTTGAATTTGTGAAAATTTAATTTCAATCAAATATTCTTTTAAAAAGCTTTAAAAATGAAGATTTCAAATTGGTTCATTGCTGGGGTAGTTATTATTGCAGCAGGTTCGTGTATAAAGGACGATAAGGAAGAAATAGACCCGCAAGAGAAAAGTCAGGTTAAATGGACCTATTCTCTGTCGAATGCCTTGGGTAAAGATGTTCTAAGTACGGCTATTCCGGCATTCGATGAAAAAAATACAGGTTATTATTTGGTTGAGACCGACAATACCGGTGCTAACGATATTAATAACCGACGCGATGTTTGGATATGCTCCGTTCGAGGAGACAGCTCTCTGCACTGGAAGGTAAAGGTGTCCGAAAGCTCAACAGATGCGCTGGATGCAAATTTTGTAGTTTACAGCGAAGGTAAAGTGCTTGCTTTTCTTAAAGAAAAACTTGTTTGCCTGGATAGCCTCAATGGCAAGGTTGCCTGGAATAAAACAATTAACCGGGAATATTGGCGTAATAGTTTGTCAGTAGCCAATGGAAAATTATTTTATATTGATCAAGCCGAAACTAGGGACAAATTAAAGGGAATTAGTTTAGCAAATGGATCTGAATTATGTTCATTAGGTTTAAATAGCGGAACTAACGAAGATGTGCGCGGTGATTATACCGCTATTTCAGGGAATAATTTATTTGTAGTTGCTTCCGATATTAATAATAGTGGTCAGTGGCTTTCTAAAATATTGATATATAACATTTCTTCCATTAGCAATGCCACTGTTCCTGCCAGCTATTTACTGCCACAGAATCTTTACCCAAAGAGTACGATAGTAGCTAATTCAAAGGGCGATGCTTTGTTTTATGCGAAATACGATATGAACTCTCCTTATCAAAAATACCTTGTATCTATAAACTCATCTGGTGTAGAGAATTTTAAAACAGAGGTTCCTTCTGATGCGAATTCTATTTATATTGATGCTCAGGATAATATTTATTGCACTACAACTTCAAATTTAAAGCTTCTTCAATTCAATAGTAGCGGAAATATTCTTAAAGAAACCTCCTACGTGTATTTTGATACATTTGGGGAATTTGAAATTTTAGAGAATAATACTTTTTATGGAAATGCTGAAGATACTGAAACGGGGATGAGTGTGATGACGACTTTCAACCTTTTAACCGGGAGTGAAGTGAGCCGGCAGGATGTCAACTTTCCTTATGCTTTATTGGGTGGGACAAGTATTGAAATTTTGAAAGAAAACCAGCGAAGAGAGGAAGAAAATAGTAACTTTTCCGGTGGATTTGTGCAATGTGTCGATCGTACAGGGAATTTAATAAGCATTTCGAGAGAAAAAATTTATTGCGTGAAAGATCTGGATAAAAAACTCTTGCAGGGTGCTTGGTCAAAGGATTTTGCCAATTACGGGAATACCAATTCGCGTTAGTTTAGTAGTGTAAAGGTGTTGAGGTGATAAGAGGCCTGAAGCGCATTTATGGCGGTTTGGGCCTCTTGAAATTTTGGGTGTTTGTTCTGAAAAGTCGCATTATTTTTCGATATTGCGAAAATAATGAACCGCCCCGGAAATATACTTATAATGATTTGCCTAAGTTTTTGCTCTATTTTGCTTGGAGGAAAAGCAAACGGAAATTCCCATGAACGTTCTGGAAGGTATAAATCAGAGATCTCGCGTTTGCCGCTGTATCATTCGCACGAGCGAGATTCGTTGATAACGGATAACGTTAGCATTAAAATGCTACTTTCTATTGCGGAAGCAAAAGGTGACCGCGAAGCGATCCTTCGTTGTTTGATTGCATTCTCGGTTAATAGCAGGGAAGAAGGACAATTAAAAGATGCCTTCTATCAAATCGAAAAAATTATTCAGAAAGCGCAGCAATGGCATAATATTAATATGCTCATGGTAGCTTATAATAATTATGCAGTTATTTGCCGGCGGGTCGACCGCCTTAAGGATGCTACCAAATACCATCTTCAGGCCCTTAAAATTGCGGAAGATTATGGCAAGAGTAAAGATAGACTGGTTTTAAAAAGTAAATGTGTTTCTTTAAACGGTTTGGGCAACATCTGTTTATCCTTACGCCAACACCTCGAAGCATTAAGTTATTTCTCACAGGCAATAGTAATTGAAAAGGAGTTAGGGAGTAAAGTAGGAATGGCTATTAATGAGGCAAATATTGGCGGTGTACTTGAAATGATTGATATGCCTGACTCTGCCCTCTATCACTATAATCGGGCAATGGAATTCAATAAGCAGGGGAAAAGTATGAAAGGAGTGGCGATTTGTTTAGTTTCCATGGGCGATATTCTGGCAACTCAGCAGAAATATGAGTCTTCTCTTACCTATTTTCGAAAAGCATTGTTTATAACCGATAGTATTTGTGATATTTACCATTGGCTTACTGCCAACCATTCTTATATTAACGCCCTGATTAAGTTAGGAGATTTGACGGGGGCCAGAGAACGCGCACTTGAGTCAGTTGCCAAAGCAAAGCGTTCAGGGGTGATGTTTTATTTGAGCCAGTCGTATTTTCTATTGTCTGAAATTTCTGAGAAAGAAAAAAAGGATTCCAACGCCCTAAACTATTTGAGATTAGGAAATATTTACAAAGATTCTATCGACCACGAAAGCAATTTTTCAGCAATTCAGGATCTTAAGCTAAAATACGAAACAGAGAAAAAAGAGCAGCAGATAATTTGGTTGGAGGAGCAGGAGCAAAACCATCGGTTGGTACGTAATTTTTTAATTGTATTATCGGTAATGTTGGTTGCCCTGGTAGCAGCATTGTTGTATGTAGCAAGGTTTCGCAGGCGCAGTATCCGGCAAAAAGAACTTTTATTAGTTCGCGAACAGCAGTTTAATAAAATATCGCAGGAAAAACTCAATACAGAGCTTGAGTTCAAGAATCTGGAGCTGACTTCCCTGGTAGTACAATTAGCGGCAAAGAACGAACTTCTGAATGAACTAAAAACGAGCCTCGAAGCTAAAGGGTATTCCACCGAGGTCATTTCACAGTTTAGTAGTGATCTTTCCATGGAAAAAGACTGGGAGATTTTTTGTCTCAAGTTCGAAAATGTTCATCCCAATTTCTTTAACAGGTTGAGAGATGCTTTTCCGGATATTTCTACCAAAGAAGAGCGATTATGTGCTTACCTTCGGATAAATATGACTTCGAAAGAAATTGCTCAAATACTTAATGTAACAGTTGCTGGCGTAGATAAAAGCCGGAATCGTTTAAGGAAGAAGCTTTTGCTGCCGGCAGATAAAAATCTGGTTGAATTTATGTACCAAATTGGTTAGCAAGGATTCAAATTTATCCGAATCGTAATTTTTTGAGGTAAATTGCCGTTGTTTTTTGTTTAATCTCTACTCTCATGTCGCTTATAAATTTTTATAGTTCACGTATTGAAGTATTTCAGGCAATCTTTTTGAAATTGCAAAAAAAAGAGATTCGTCTTTCGGTATTAAGGCTTAGTTGGTTCCTGGCCAGTCTGGTTGCCTTTTACATGCTCTTTTCTGTTTCTGTTCTAATAGCATCTGTTGTATTAGCTATTGGCTTTTTCTCTTTAGGCTGGTTGGTGAAATACCAAAATACCATCATTCAAAAGAAAAAATTTAACGAATACCTCAAAACGATAAACGAACTGGAACTTAAAAGCCTGAACGGAGATTTTTATTCTTTCCCCGACGGTTCGGAATACCATGAGAAAGATCATCCATACGAAAGTGACCTGGATATTTTTGGACATGCTTCGTTATTTCAGTTCGTAAATCGAACTACCAGTCAGTTAGCCGGTAATATGCTTGCAAGCTGGTTAAAGGCTCCTGCTCCAATTTCGGAAATTCAACTTCGGCAGGAGGCTGTTGCAGAGTTAAAAGACCTAACTGATTGGCGCCAACAAATGATTGCAATTGGATATCAGTATAAAGAATCGGGAAATAATCCCGAAGAAATTTTGATGTGGCTGAAAACCCCATCGATTTTTAAAAATATAACAACGCTTCGTATACTTACTGTTTCGCTATCAGTGATTTCTTTTGCGACTGCTTTTTTTGTTTTTCGCGGGCTACCTTTCTCCGTGCTAATGTTTGTTTTGATAGTTAATTTTTGGGTTAACTATAAGTATTTTAAAGCAATTAATAAATTTCATCAGCAGGTTACAAAATCGTGTGAGCTTTTAAAGGCATATTCCGAAGCAATTGGGTTGATCGAATCTCAGGATTTTCACAGCCGACAATTACTGGAGCTCAAATCGAATTTCTTTGGAAAGGAAAAAGCATCTAAACAGATTAAAAAACTTTCGGAATTGGTTAATCGGCTCGATACACGACTGAATGTGATGGTTTCTATTCCTTTGAATTTGTTTTTGTTTTGGGACATCCACAGCAGTATTGCTCTGGAAAGCTGGAAGAAAAGCTTTGCTCCTTATGTTTCGCAATGGTTTGAAGCCATGGCTAAAGTAGAGGCTCTTTCGAGCCTGGCTAATTTGCAATTTAATAATCCGGAATGGATTTTTCCTGAGGTTAAAGAAACCTGTTTTGAATTGAATGCAGTTGAAATGGGTCACCCCCTTATTCCTGCAAATAGAAGGGTTTGTAATGATTTTTCTGTTGACCGCAGTGGTAAAATTGTCCTGGTTACCGGGTCGAACATGTCGGGAAAAAGTACATTTCAGCGAACTTGTGGCGTGAATATGGTGCTTGCATTTGCCGGAGCCCCTGTATGCGCATCTAAATTTATAGTTTCGCGAGTTTCGCTCTATACAAGTATGCGTATTTCCGATTCACTCGAAGATAATACTTCTTCATTTTATGCCGAACTCAAACGTTTGGCGCTAATTATTAAAGAAGTCGAAAGCAATTCAAAAGTGTTCTTATTATTGGACGAAATACTTCGCGGTACAAATTCAAACGACAGGCATATTGGCTCAATAGCGCTTATTAAACAACTAATTCAACAAAATGCTTCGGGTATAGTTGCTACCCATGACCTGTCATTATCAAGCCTCGAACAAGAACTGCCAGACAATATTGATAACTATAATTTTGACGTGAAAATAAATGGCGAAGAACTTTATTTCGATTATAAGTTGAATAAAGGAATTTGTAAAAGTCTAAATGCATCAATCTTGATGAAAAAGATGGGCATTAAAGTATAATTTTTTCGTGTTTTCATAAACTTTAAAGAGGGAATCGTTTACTTTTGCAAAGAGAGTGACATTTACCTTTATAACTTAATGAAAAACGCTTTGAAAAAAACGATACTGCTATTTTCAATATTTCTACTGTTTATTGTTGCCTGTTCTCCTCTTAAAAAATATAAAACTTCTGTTTTAGGATGGGAAAAGGATATCGAAAAGTTTGAACATTTGGATAGTATTGAAACATACTCGCCCAATTCAGTCTTATTTTTGGGAAGCTCCAGCATTCGGCTCTGGAACACTATAAAAGAAGATATGGCTCCTTTTGAGACAATTCAGCGGGGATTTGGCGGAGCAAAATTATCGGATATAGCCTGGTATACTCCCCGCATTGCATATCCGCATCCTTGTAAAGCAATTGTTTTATTTGTTGCAAACGATATTACCGGAGCCGACGAAGATAAATCTCCACAAGAAGTTTTGAAGCTTTTTAAATACATCGTGAAAACTTTGCGGGTAAAATTTCCCGAGACTCCAATCTTTTATATTCAGGTTACTCCCACTGAAAGCCGGTGGAAAGTCTGGCCTCAAATTCAACAGGGAAACCAGTTAATTAATGCCAATTGCAAGTATTTACATCGCGTCTATTTTATTGAAACAGAAGCACAGTTCCTAAATATGGAAGGCAAGCCCAATCCGGCGCTTTTTGTGAAGGATAAGTTACACCTCAGTCGCGAAGGGTATCTCCTTTGGGCCGATATTATTAAAAGGAACCTGCAACAAGTTTTAAAATAGAATATGGAATGGGAAATATCAGGTTGAAGCAAATAATATCCTTCCTATTTTCTTTAATTGTTATTTGTATTGCAGTAATCCTGCTTATCCTAGTTTCTTCCATCTATATAGTAATAAATTCTGTTTTGTATGTTGGAATGATGGTAGGGTTAGGAATACCAATGGTTTTGAATTCTTTAATGAACCGAAAATCGCATTAATTTTTGTGAAATTTTAATTCAGTGAGTGTAAATACATATGAATAAGCTGTCAATTTTTGGCCTTATAGTTTTTCTCGGAATACTTGTATCCTGTGGTCGAAAGCAACATCGAAACCTCCCAATGTCTTTAAACGAAGATGAGAATTGGTTTGAAAGGGAGCAGGCCGAAGATCTTTCGGGAAATAACTGGAGAGTGTGGCTCGATTCAGCAGCTCAATGGCAAGACGATTCAATCTTTGTAAGAACTCCGGAAATATCTAAATTGCCGGTCAATATTCCCTCATGCGGGTGGGAGAAGCTCGAGAGAGGTATTGGAAAAAGCATTAAACTGCCTGCAACTATTGAAGAGCACTTCTGGGGGCAGAATGGAAATTCATATGGAGTTTCAGGCGATTATATGGGGGTTTCATGGTTTTCAACTCAATTTAACGTTTCGAGAGAAAATATGAAAAGACGGATAGTCCTGCATTTCGAAAGTGCGAGGCTGAGGGCTGAAATTTTTATCAACCGAAAACTGGCGGGATATAATTTAGTTGATGGAGTTCCTTTTGAAGTTGATGCATCAAAATATGTTAAGGCAGGTAAAAATTCCTTAGCAGTGCGAATTACCGATCCTAACGGAGATTTTACATGGTGCGATTGGCCATATTTTTCCTGGGGCAACTTTCCTACAGTTCCAAGTCATGCATTTGGTGGAATTACCGGGCGGGTTAACCTGTATGTAACTTCAAATTCTCATATCGAAGATGTTTTTGTAAAAAATAAACCGGGTATCACCGAAATTGATGCCGAAGTTTCTTTAGCGGGGCACGATAGTATTGACGGAAATATCACATTTTCATTATCTAAATGGGACTCGGATGAAATTTTGACAGTGCAAAAGGTCGAGATTAAAGCCGATTCTTTTGTCAGCAATGTAAAAAAAACAATTATTTTCCCCAATGCCGAACTTTGGTCACCCAATTCGCCTTCCCTTTACAAGCTTGTTGTCAGGTGGAAAGGAGCTGATGGAAGTAGTGATGAGTTTTCGCGCCGGTTTGGTTTTCGTTGGTTCGAGATTCGCGATCAGGATGGAGACAAACAGTTTTTTCTGAATAATAAACGCATAGTTCTGCGAACTGCCATTTCATGGGGCTTTTGGCCGGTGAATGGTATTTATCCTACAAGGGAATTGGCTATAAAGCAAATTAACACGGCTAAAAAGCTTGGATTAAACATGCTAAATTTTCACCGTTGCATTGGCCAGCCATTATTACTCGATCTGGCCGATGAACTGGGAATTCTTTATTACGAAGAACCCGGAGGATATCGCGAAGGCGACGATGTGTTTTCTCAACTATGGGGGCGCGAGAAGCTATTGCGGATGATAAAGCGAGACCGGAGTCATCCTTCGCTTATAATTTATAATATGGCGAATGAAACTACCCGTGATCCCAAGCCTCAAACAAAAATTGATATTGCCGATGCGCATAAGCTTGACGAAACCAGGATAATTACCTATACTTCACAATCCTTTTCGCCCGAAATGAAGCAGTATGCCGAAAAATGTCCTCAAACACCGGCTCTTACTAAAATGCATATGCTTCCTTACAATCACGAACTTCTTTTTCAGGGGTGGTGGGACGAGCATCATGCCGCTGGACCGGGATCGTATTTCGACGAAATGTATAATAGCCCATCCAATTATTACTTGAATACAAACCACAAAAGCGAAATAATTTTTTATGGTGAGGAAGGCGCAATTGGAACGCCTCCCCGACTGGAGCTGATAAAGAATACTATTGAACAGCAGGATCAAAAAGGATGGGACGGACACGATTATTTGCGTTTATTCGATGTGTACGATAAGTTTATCTCAGAGCGCGGATTTAGAAAGGCATTCCCTAATGTCGATAATCTCACACGGAGTATTGGGAATGTCGCTTTTTATTACCAGGGACGCGCCATCGAAAATATGCGCATTAACAATACAAACGATGGATATGCTATAAATGGCTGGGAGGAAATAAAGTTCGAAAATCATTCGGGGATAGTCGATTGCTACCGAAATCCCAAAGGCGATGCCGCCATAATCTCCTATTATAATCAACCGCTATACCTGGCTGTGAAAGCTCGCAATAAGGTCATTGAGACGAATTTTAAAACATTAATTGATGTTTTTATTGTGAATGAAGCGGACTTAAACGGTGCTTTCAACCTTGAACTATCTGCATCTGATAAAAATGGTGAAATATTTAAGCAGGTATTTCCTGTTAAAGTTACCGGAGGAAACACATATGGCGAAATGCTTGTTAAAGAAATTGCATTATCACCGGTTACGGAAGGTTATTGCGAGATCTCTGCCCGTTTAACCCGTAATAACGAACAGTTTGCTTTAGGCAAAGAGCAACTTTATGTAGTGAATGCTAAGCCATTTGAGATTGATTCTGTTTTTTCAGTTATGGATTCTTCTGGCATATTTTCGAAATACTTCGAAGCGATCGACTATAAGAATTTACCGGTGTATAAAGATGGTCGGCCAAAAACATCCGTGTTATTGGTAGGGGCTGCCAATCCACCGCAGAATTACCCAATTCGTCATGCATTGTTCGAATGGGTGGCCGAAGGTCATACATTAGTAATAGCAGGAAATGCCGAAAAATGGGCCGAAGCACTAGGTCGTCGCGAGATAATTGACTATCGTGGTGCAAAACCATTAGGTACCTTATGGTACGGAGGGAATTATTTTGTGAAGGAAAATTCATTGTTTGAAGGGTTGCCTGTGAATTGTGTATTTAACTGGGAGTACCAGTGCTTTACCCAATATAAAAGGCAACGTGTAGGATTGCGTCTGGTTGGGGATGATGTTATTGTTGGGGCTTCGTCCGATCACAAACAGGAACTCTATTCGGCTGTAAGCATCATTCCTTTGGGAAGGGGAAAAATTATTCTATCCACCTTGGATATATTAGGGGCAATTCAGGAAAATAAACAATCTTCAATTGTGGCAAAGAAATTATTATTGAATTATTTAAAGGTAGCATCGAAGAAAAGTAAAAAATAAAGCCCAATAAATGATCTAATTTCTTTTACTGGGCTTTATGGATTCATTCTGTTTAGAAGACTAAAATTATTTTTTCTTCTTCTTTTTACCTTCATCTTCTGGTTCTTCACCTGTACCGGTGGCGGCATCGTATTTCTCCTGAGCGGCATCCAGAGCAGCTTGGGCGGTTTTTACAGCACCTTCGGCAGTCTTCTTCGAAGCTTTACCTTTCCCCATGTTTGCTTCGCCTGTTGTCATTTTCTTGGCAGCAGCTTTTACTTTGAGGTCACTGGCTTTTACATCCGCTTTATATTGGGTGTCTAATGTTTTCAGATCAGCTTTGGCCTGTGTAGCTTCATCTTTGTCCTTAGAACCCATTAGCTTCGAAAGAGGTTTTTTCTCTGAAGCATACGTTTTATCGAGTGCTTTGCGCTCCGAGGCTAAGCTCTTAGTTTCACTTTTACCTTCCGATACCATTGTTTCGCCAGTTGTAAGGAGCGAGTCGGCCAGGTTTAATTGTTTTTCAGCTTTTGCAAAATTTGCTTTGGCTGTTTTTAAGGCGGTTTCCAACTTTTTTATTTCTGCCGCTTTCTTATCCGGTGCACCTTGCGAAAATAAGGGAGATGCTATAAAAAGCATCAGCGTTATAACAGAAAGAATGCGGGTAATTGCAGTGGGTGTAACCTTAGATTCAAAATCTTTCGCAGAATTCATCAAACTTGTTTTCATATTAATTGCAATTAAATTAAGTGATTTAATAATGTCTCTTTAAGTACTATGGATCAACAGAACAATATTTGATTCCTTATAAATTCAGTAATCGCTTGTCCTCTTTTTAAAATAATATAAAAGTTACGAACTTTTTTGAAAACGGACATCGATAATTGGATTCTTTTTTAATTAATAAAAGTTTAATCTTTAAAGCGTTGTTAAATAATATATTATAGGCAGTTCTTGTGTTCTTCAAATTGTTGTGTTGAAATTTAAATGATAAATGATATACTGTTTAAATACTTATTTTAATATGTTTGTTGTTTGAAGAAATAAACAAAGTCCTACTATCTTTGACTATTACCCTTATTAATAAGAATAATATGTCTCTGCAAACAGATGATGAATTCGTTCGGCGCATTTGTGGTGGCGACAAGGATGCTTTCGATAGTATATTCAGAAAATATTATTCCATTCTTTTAAATTACGCGAATAAAATTATTAAAGACACTGCTATTGCAGAAGACCTTATTCAGGATGTTTTTTTTAATATATGGAATAAGCGGGAGAAACTTGCAAATGTTACTTATTTGGGCCCCTATTTGAGAATGACAGTGCATAATCAATGCATCTCTTACTATAGAAAGCAAATTACTTACGAAACCATCAATATTGAAAATTACAACCTTATTGAATTTGAACAATTATATGCTGAAATATTGCAATATCAGCAAAATACCACAATAAACACCGAATTATCCAAAGCTATTGCAGTTGCCATTGAAGGTCTTCCTCCCCAATGCAGGGTAGTGTTTACATTAAGCAGGACATTTGGATTTAAGAATGCTGAAATAGCTAATTTTCTGGATATTTCTGTTAAAGCCGTTGAGAAACATGTTACTAAAGCGCTGTCGCACCTCCGTTTAGAGTTGATTGAGTATCTTCCGGAACTAGCAATTACCATTTTTTTTATTCATCATACAATTTAATTTAATTTCAAGGTAGGGTAGCCTTGATTTTTTTCGTCTATTAATTTAGAGACTATTACTATGGAAATTAGCGAAAGCATTAACGGACTTATTAATTCTTATATTGAAGGTACTGCAACAGAGGGTGAATTGAAAAGCCTTTTGGTTTGGCTCAAAGCCGATAAACAAAATGTTCGCTATTTTAATCAGATATGCAATCTCTGGGAAAATACATTCAATGTCAGTGATCGGGAGCAGCAAACTGAAAATGCACTTAACAAACTGAATGCCCGGATCCGTAATTTCGAAAAAGAAGGAAAAACGAAAATTGAGGATAGTAGCATTTCCGAAAGTTCCGGATTTTTCTTCTGGCGATATGCTGCGATGGCAGTTATTTTAATTGGACTTTCTGTATTGTTTTACTTTGTAATCTTCCAATCGCCTGAAACTAAAACTGTAAAATATTATACTGCCATGGCTCCTGTTAGCCAAAAAAGCAGGTTAATCCTTTCCGATGGAACAAGGGTTTGGCTTAACTCGGGAACTACGCTCAAGTATAAGTCAAATTATGGGGAAGAAACGCGCGATGTTTTCCTCGATGGAGAGGCCTATTTTGAAGTAGCCAAAGACGCTTCCAAGCCATTTTTGGTGCATGCGGCGAATATTACGGTAAAAGCCATAGGTACTAGTTTTAATGTGAAATGTTACCCCGACGAAAAAACCATTGAAACTACCCTGGTAGAAGGAAAGGTTCAGGTTTATCAGGATAACAGATCCGACATTAGTAACTCGGTTTTGCTAAATCCCAATGAACGTGCAGTTTTTAATAAAAATAGTTCGAAGTTACTCGTATCAAAAATTGAGGCTCCTACGAATAAAATAGAACGGCAAAAAAACAGAGGGGAATATCTCATACCAAAAACAATTGCTTCGGTTATTTCTTGGAAAGATCAGGAGTTGGTTTTTGAAAACGAAACTTTTAGTGAGCTGTCTAAACGCCTGGAACGTTGGTATAATGTAGAAATTGAAATCCGCGATACTTCAGTCTTGGAGGGTAATAGCTATACCGGAAAGTTTGTGCACAATGAATCGCTTGAGCAGGTGTTGAGAATTATTTCACGAACAACCCCCATAAAATATACAGTGAAATCGGGAATCGTAATAGTAGAATCCCGTTAGTGAAACCCCTATATGAATAACTCTAACCTTAAAAAATACAGCCTATGAGTTGAAACCAAACATTATCAAAAAACAAAGGCCGGAAAATGTACCACCATTTCCCAGCCTCAAAAGATTAAATCATTTACTAGTGCCCAACTTTAGCTCAGAAAGTCACTAGATAGTTAAAACCTTTATTACTACAAAGCTATGAGAAAAAAACAGATCTCAAGTATTTATTATTGGAAATATACCAAAAAACTGCTACTAGTCATGAAATTAACCACCCTTCTACTTTTCGTGACCACACTTCATATTACGGCTACAATATATTCCCAGGAGGCTAGAATTAATTTTAAGGTTTCCGATGGTACTATTGCCGATGTGTTCAACGAAATTGAAAGACAAAGCGATTTTAAAGTCTTCTATAACGTTAACCAAATCGACTTATCAAAAAGGATTAATTACGCTGCCCAAAGTTCCCCAATAAACAACGTATTGGACGAAGTTCTAAACGACTTTGATGTTACATACGAATTGTACGACAAGGTTATTGTTATTATTCCGACTGAGTTTAGACAATCTCAGAGAATTACCGGAACTATTGTTGATGCCACAAATAATGAGCCTCTTATTGGAGTGAATGTTGTTGTAGAAGGCACAACCATCGGAACCTCTTCGGATGTGGATGGAAAGTTTTCGTTAGATGTTCCTAACCAAAATGTTGTTCTTCTGTTTTCATTTATTGGATATAATTCCGAAAAATATACGCTTTCGGGCTCCACAACTATCGAAATGAAGTTGGTTCCGGATATTCGCTCACTCGAAGAAGTGGTTGTTATCGGATACGGTACCATGAAAAAGAAAGATGTTACAGGCTCTGTATCCAGCTTATCTGATGAAAAACTCCTAGATAAACCTGCCTTTAACGTTGCTCAGGCAATTGGCGGAAAAGTAGCCGGTGTTAAAATTATTGAACGTACTGGTGCACCTGGTAGTAATGCTATGATTCGCGTTCGTGGCACAAACTCTATTAGCTCTGGTAACGATCCGCTTTTTGTAGTTGACGGTGTAGTAGGTGTTAACAATGCTTTAAGTATTTTAAACCCTAACGAAATTCAATCTATGGATGTATTGAAAGATGCTTCCGCAACTGCTATTTATGGTGCTCGTGGCGCAAATGGGGTTATCATCATTACAACAAAACGCGGTATTGCCGGCAAAACTACTGTAGAGTATAGCAGTTATGTTACACGTGGAGTAATGAACCGAAGATTCTATGTGTTAGATGCTGAGCAAATGATTTATGTAACCAAACAGGCGTGGATGAACGTTAACAAATATGCTTCTAACCCAAACTGGGGAGCATGTTTTGATGCCGGTATATTACCTTCAGGAAAAGGCGGAAATACGTATTCCGAAATGCCTTACCTTTTTGAAAAAACTACAGCTGATGGATATTCAGTTCCTTTAATGGGGAAAGATGGGAACTACTACAGGCCTAGATTTGATACCAACTGGGAAAATGAAATATTCAGGCCATTTACTTCTACTAATCATCAGGTTAACATTCGTGGTGGTAACGAAAGGGCTAAATTTGGTACATTCCTGAACTATACCGATGAAAACGGTTTATTAATGAAAACCAATTTTACCCGTTTTTCCGGAAAAGTGAATGGGGACATTAAGGTTAATAAATGGTTGGATATTAGTGCCAATATAGGTGTTAACAAAAACCAACAAGTGTTGAACGACGAATCCTTCTTTAGTGGAGGTATGGCTCGTGCTGCCGTAGAAGCATACTCTATTCTTCCAATTAAGTATCCTGACGAGGCGGATACTTATGGTAAGTATGCCGGACTATGGAGTAGTAATGCTGACTTCCCGGCTGGTGAAACTCCTAAAAACCCGGTTCATATTTCTAATGATGTTTCTGTAACAGAAGACCGTACCCAGATAACCGGCGATATTACCCTAAATTTCAAGATCACTTCGGACCTTACCTTTAAAACCAATTTCGCTACCGACCTGAACTACTATAAATATAATCGTTATGTTGGCCGTTTGATTGATACCGGAGGTCCGGGAAGTGCTCGTATCAATACAAATAATGAGATGTTCTGGCAAAATGAAAACTACTTCAACTATAACAAAACGCTGGGCGATCATTCCATCACTGGTATGGTAGGTATTTCATGGTCAAGATTTCAAAATCAATGGTTAGGAGCTTGGAATAGCAACTTCTTTGATGACTTTTATCAGTGGCATAACCTTGGTCTTGGTACTGTTACTCGTCCAGGTGTGGAAAGTAGTGATAATCAGAATTCTTTGAACTCCTATTTTGCCCGTGCAACCTATTCGTTTAAAAACAGATACTTATTCACTGCAACCGGTCGTTACGATGGCTCTTCACGTTTCGGTGAAAATACAAAGTATGGATTTTTCCCATCGGCATCTGTTGCATGGCGGGTATCTGAAGAAGATTTCTTAAAGGATAATTCAGTTGTATCCAACCTTAAATTACGTGCCAGTGTTGGTAAAACAGGTAATCAGGAAATTGGCTCGTACGTAACCCAAACCAAACTTGGTTCTGGTAACGTAATAATGGGTGGTGCTTTAACACCGGGTCTGTGGCCGTCGTCAATGGGTAACCCTGATTTGAAATGGGAAAAAACCACGCAGTACGATGCTGGTTTAGATATGGGTTTCTTCAACAATCGCCTGATAGTGAATTTTGATTACTATCATAAATTGACTGAAGATATGCTATTAGATGTTCAATTACCTACTTCTACAACAGTTGGCCAGGTTAAACAAAACTATGGGTCGGTCCAGAATTCAGGTATTGAAATCAGTATTAATACCCATAATATTAAGAGTAATGACCTTAATTGGTTTACTGATATAGCTTTCAGTGCCAACAAGAATAAAATTGTTAACTTAGGTCCTACTCACAAAGATCTTCTCCGTAATTACTGGGTAGGTGGCGCCAATACCATTTTACGCGAGGGGGAATCTATCGGGTCTTTCTTCGGTTTGAACCGTTTAGGTACTTATAGTACCGAAGAAGCTAGTTTGGCTGCTCGTTATAATTTTGTGCCTGGCGACGTTAAATATGAAGATAAAAACCAGGATGGCGTGATCAGCTTTGTTTCCGATGGTGATATTTTGGGGAATGCTTTTCCAATTTGGGATGCTAATCTTTCGAATAATATCAATTACAAAAACTTCGATTTCAACATCGATATTCGCTTCTCTTATGGGGCTAAAAAGGAAAACAGAACCAACCACTCTTCCGAAGACCGTCAGGCGATGGCAAACGGTAAAAACTCTATCCTGAATGCATGGCGTCCCGATCATCAGAATACTATGATTGGTCAGGTTCGTCCCGGTAACGGTGGTGCTTATTATCAAACCTACCCCGATACCCATTGGATTGAAGATTGTTCGTTTGTTCGTGGAGATGGCATGACACTTGGTTATAGCCTTCCTAAAAGTTTACTTACAAAAATTAGTATGAACAAACTTCGGATATATGCTACCGCAAAGAATTTCTTTGTAATTACCAAATATAGCGGATATGATCCTGAAGGCAGTGACCGTGATAACATGGATGGTTTAGTACCTGGTATGGACTTCTTTATGTATCCACGTCCTACCACATATACTTTGGGTATAAATGTTGTTTTCTAATTTTTTAAAAGAGAAAGAAATGAAATATATAATATTTTTATCGCTCGGGCTCAGCCTTATGCTGGGTTCATGCACAAAATTTCTGGAAGAAACTCCAACGGGTACTTTAACAACTGATGCAAAAGTTACAAGTGCAGCCGGAGGATTAGCATTAGCTTCAGGGCCTTACAGGGCCTTACAGGATTGGACCAACGGTGGTGACCAGTGGGGTAAAAGCTTACCTGCTTCGCTCGAATATTTTACCGGAAAAGCATATTCTCAGTATATGGGTTCAATACTTTGGGTATACGAAAGTGGCGCCATTGCTGGTGATTACGATTATTTTATTAATCAGTGGAATAACTGGTATAAAGGTGTTCGTGATTGTAACTTAGCGCTAAGCATGTTACCAAATGTAACAGGGTTAACTGAAAGTCAAAAGTCGAATTACATCGCTCAGGTTCGCACTCTTAGAGCTTTCTATTATTTTCTTTTAGTGCGTTATTATGGCGATGTGCCTTTAAATACAGCGGTAATAACAGATTTAGCGCAGGCTCAGCGTCCCCGTACATCCTTAAAAACCATTTACGATAAGGTAATTGTTCCGGACTTGGAATATGCCGTAAACAGCACATTGGAAGACAAGCAGTCATCAGATGGTCGTGTTACCAAGTATACTGCCAGAACAATTCTTGCAGATGTATATTTGACCATGGCCGGGTATCCTTATCAGGAAGTTGCTACTGCCGATAGTACCAAAAAATGGTGTGCTGAAGGACTTTGGGCAATGACAGAATATCCGGTGAAGTCCGAAAGTGCAAAAAGTTTCTTATTAAAAGCTAAGGAACAGCTTGATTTCCTATATGGTAAATTGAGCCTTGGGAAATACAGCGATTTGCGTATGTCGTCAATGAACAATAAAGGAGAGGCTATTTTCCAGGTTCAACACCTTGCAAATACTCGTGATAATAGTATCGTTCAGGTTTGCCTTCCTTTGGCAAGTCAGATATCGTATAACGATGAAAACGGCACTTTTGTACCCAGTTTAGCATATTATAATTCGTATAGTCCGGCCGATTTGCGTGCTCAGGAGCGTCAGTATTTCTTTACCAGCGACACAAAATCTAAGAAATACGACATAAACGAACCCCCTGCAGCTAAATTCTCACAGCCATTTTTGTTCAAATATTATGATGTGGATAAAATTAAAAATAATGTTCAATCGAGTTTGAACTGGCCCATATATCGTTATTCAGAAGTATTGCTTATGCTTACCGAAGTTAACTGGTGTTTGGATCAATTAGGTGTGGCACAGTCGGAAGACGATCTCGTTAAAGGGATCAACGCAATCAGAACCAGAGCCCTATTGCCTACGTATGCAAAAAATGATCTTAACTTGAAGAATATTATTGCTGAGCGTGCTTATGAGCTTATTTTCGAGAACAAAATGCTTTGGGATATGAGACGTACCCGAAAGGCTCTTAAGGATGGTGTTGGGGAATTTAAGATGTTGGAGAACCTTGTTGGCCATCAACCTACCAGCTTTAACTATCAATTTTCCCCAAAGCACTTGTTATCGCCAATATCTGGAACTGAGATTGACAACAATAAACAATGTCTCCAGAATTTCGGCTGGGCACCCAAACAAGTGGGTCAATAATCATAATTTAATTCATATAGTAAATTGATGAAAATGAAAAAAATTATCATATTTTTAAGCACGGTGGTTTCAATAATCGGTTGTTCCAAGCAAGATTATTTTGAAATACCCACCAACGCAGATGGAAGTGTATACTTAACAACGATTTCTACCACTGTTTCAACAGGAATTAGTTCTTTAGATGATGCCTTTACTGTAACAGCTACCTTGCCCAATGCTAAAGCAGGCGATGTAATGAATGTAGAATTGCTGCAACTTCAGATACCTGAATCGGGAGGTACTACCAAGCAACTTTTGCCAATGGCAGGAACTCTTAAAACAGTTACTGTAGGAAGCGATTTGAAAGCCTCTGTATCATACTCTCGTACTGATGCTAAACTTGTAAATGTTGGCGATTATGTAACTGTTATTTTCAGTGGGAAAACTGACTATGCTAAACAACGGGTTGATCTTGTTCCTGCATCTTCTGCGACCAAACCAAAAGTTGGCGATAAGGAAATTGACGTAGCACGTACATCTGAAACAGCTTATTTTAATGTTTCAGTGGCCCCAAAGGCAGAATCATTCTCCGGAACCTTAATTGCAAAAAGAAAGAACGGGAAGAACGACGCTTGGGTTACTATTCCCGGCCCTTTTACCGGTACTCAACCTTTTAAAATTCCCATTTCGGGTACAGATTTCGCTGCAGGCAAGGATACCATGTTTTATGCGTTTTCTGCAACTTCTGGATCATTTACCGATGAAATTACTACTTCGGTAATTGTTCGCGATCCCTACTTTTACTTAAAAAAATCGACTACTTTAACTCTTGGGGGAGCCTCAGCCGGTAATAATCTTTTAATTAATGCCGGAGTTGCCGAAACGGATTCTAAAGCGATTATTGCAGTTTCGGGTTCCCTAATTCTTAAAGGTGGACCGACCTGGCTTGCCGCTGGTAATTCTATCTCCTTTGTACCATCCTCTCTTGCAACTTACGAGGCAAACAATTCAGTTAAAATCATTGCAGAGTTTAACGCAGGAACTCCTGCCACTACCGCTGATCCTCTTAGTGGTAATGGAATTTACATTTATAAAATTGTAAATGGACCTGCTGCATCAGATGTTTATTACGGTATGGTTAAAATAACCAATGCCATACCTAACACATCAGTAGCGTTTGAGTACAGGATTGGCGATCAATATGCGCATTTATCAGTGATTAAGTAATAGGTTTAGTTTAGTTGAAAGTGCTGCAGCGTGAGTTGCAGCACTTATTTTTTTCAAACTATTCGACAAAGTTTTGCCAACCTGAAATCATATAAAAGAGTTTTCGTTTTTATTGATCTTTTCTAATAAAGTCTATTTTTGTTTTCGAATTCTCGGGCTCCGAAAAGAGAAGTTATTAATGTTGATTATTTGTATCAGTTAATAGAAATTGTTCTAATATGAAGAATGCTAAATTTCTTAGTTCTATGAAATTTCTTCAATCACTAATTTTAGTTGGGTTAGCCACTTTGAGTGCTTGTACTAATAACGATGTATCAACGTATGTCGATCCTAACATTGGCAGTGTAGCGCCATTGTTAACAACAAAAAATCCAACGGTTCACCGTCCCCACTCTATGGTAAGGGTATTTCCGGTTACCAGGCCAGGCTTAAACGACCGGTACCTTTCAGATAAAATTTATGGTTTTGCGGTAAATATGCCTGCTTATCGTCAGGGACATGTTACTGAATTGATGCCTACTACTGGCAAAATAATTACAAATAGAAACGAATATGCTTCGATTTACGACCACGATCAGGAAGAAGTCCATCCCTGGTACCATAGGGTTATACTCGAAGATTATAATATAGTAGCCGACTGGACAACTACCGAGCGGGCAGTAATTTATCGGTTCAATTTTAACAGAGATGATTCAGCTAATATCCTTTTTCGCGGAAATCACAATGCCTCTTTTAAAATAATAGGCGATAAAGCAATTCAGGGCTGGGAAATGTTCGAAAATGCCAAACAGTATTTTTATGCTGAATTCAGTATTCCTTTCAGTGACCATGGGTTTTTTAATGAAAAGGGGCTGAGGGAAAAATCGGGAGAAATTAATGGCGAAGGGGTCGGTACTTTTATTACGTTTAGTCAAGCCAAAAAGCCTATTGAGGTGCGCATAGGTATCTCATTCATTGACGAAAACCAGGCGGCATTAAATCTCAAGAAAGAAGCGGATAGTAAAAGTTTTGATAAAATTAAGGAAAATAGTCATACCATTTGGGCAAAATCGCTCGGAAAGATTCAAGTTGTTGGGGGAACAGAGCGTCAGAAACGGATTTTTTATACTTCACTTTACCGGTCAATGGAACGCATGGTTAATATCTCGGAATATGGTAGGTATTATTCAGGCTACGACCAGAAAATTCATAACGCCGAAGGTCGGCCTTTTTATGTTGACGACTGGCTTTGGGATACCTATCGGTGTCTTCATCCGCTTATGACAATTTTGGATCCGGACCAGCAAACCGATATGGTAGAATCGTATATCCGAATGTATCAGCAAAGTGAATGGATTCCGGGTTTTCCTCAGTTTTATGGAGATTTTCCTGCTATGATTGGCTTCCATTCTGCCGCATTGGTATGGGATACGTATCAAAAAGGGAATACCAATTTTAATGTAGAGAAAGCGTATGAGGGGTTGAAAAAAAATGCGCTTCAGGCAACTATGTTACCATGGAGGTCAGGCCCTATGTGTTCATTAGACAGCTTTTATGCCGAAAACGGATGGTACCCTGCACTTCCCGAAGACAGTGTTGAGTCAGTGCCTCAGGTACACAGTTTTGAAAGACGGCAAGCTGTAGCTTTAACATTAGAGCATAGTTACGACGATTGGTGTTTGGCAATGCTGGCAAAAGCCTTGGGGAAAACTTCCGATTACGAATATTTTATAAAACGTTCCCGGAACTATCGCAATGTTTTTAACCCTACTAATGGATTTATGGTGCCTAAAATGGCAGATGGCAAATGGGTGGAGCCATTTGACCCGCAGTTGTCGGGTGGTGTTGGGAGCAGGTTATATTACGCCGAGAATAATGCCTGGACATGGAACTTTAGTGTTCCTCAGGATATTCCCGATCTGATTTCCCTTATGGGTGGCGCTGAGGGTTTTGACAAAAAACTGGATGCCTTGTTTAACGAACCCACACATATCTCCAAATGGCAGTTTATGGGACAATTTCCTGATGCCACTGGCTTAAATGGAATGTTTGTAGCAGGTAATGAACCTTCGTTTCATATTCCCTACCTCTATAATTACATTGGAAAACCCTGGAAAACACAACGTCGAATTCGCGAAATTATGGATATGTGGTTCGACGACCGGCCGCTGGGAATTCCAGGTGACGAAGATGGCGGTGGACTTTGCTCCTGGTATGTGTTTTCGGCCATGGGCTTTTACCCGGTAACTCCCGGAAGTGGAGTATATGCTATTGGTAGCCCTTTCTTTAATAAAATTACCATAGAATTGCCCAATGGCAAAAAATTTACCATACATGCCAAAAACTGTTCTAAGAAGAATAAGTACATTCAATCGGCAAAACTGAACGGCGAAGTGCTAAATTCGTCCTGGATAAAGCATGCTGATATTATGGCAGGAGGGGGGCTAACGCTGGATATGGGCGAAAGACCAAATAAAGCATGGGCATCGGATGTTTCTTCATATCAAAAATTTATGGATGGGGAATAGAAATCGTTAAATCAATAGTTATATCCGCTATCTCAAAACCGCAAGAAGTTTGTATTATGCAAACTCAATTTTAAAATATTTTAAATACTTTACCTATGTTAAAATCAAGGCTTTTATCATTTATTTTTTTTCTGCTACTAAGCGGAACTATCTCAGCTCAGCTTGTTAACCAAATTACTGACCCCGAAGAATGGGTTAACCCACTCATGGGATCTCAGTCGAATTATAGTTTGTCAGCTGGGAATACGTATCCGGCAATTGCACTACCCTGGGGTATGAATTTTTGGTCGCCGCAAACTGCAAAAATGGGAGATGGATGGATGTATAGCTATACTGCCGAAAAAATAAGGGGATTCAAGCAAACCCACCAGCCAAGTCCATGGATTAACGATTACGGTCAATTTTCCATTATGCCGGTTACCGGTAAGTTGCGGTTTACAGAAGACGACCGTGCCAGTTGGTTTTCGCATAAAGCAGAAATAGTAAAACCATATTATTATAGTGTTTATCTGGCCGATCACGATGCTACCTTCGAAATTACCCCAACTGAGCGTGCCGCTGCTATTCGGGTAACTTTCCCTAAAACCGATAGCGCCTATATTGTTATTGATGCGTTTGATAAAGGTTCGTACATAAAAATACTTCCCAATGAGCGCAAAGTAATTGGATATACTACAAAGAACAGTGGGGGAGTGCCCGATAATTTCAAAAATTATTTTGTAATCTATTTTGATAAGCCTTTTAGCTATAATGCTGTCTGGAAACAGAAAGATATTGCCCAGGGACTTTTGGAACTTAAGGATTCGCACGTTGGCGCTGTCCTTGGATTTAAAACCATTCGGGGCGAAAAGGTAAATGCCCGCGTAGCCTCTTCATTTATCAGTTTTGAACAGGCTGAATTAAATTTAAAGGAACTTGGAAATGACGATTTCGAAACTGTAAAAAGTAAAGGTAAATCTATCTGGAACAAAGAGCTGAGCCGCATGTTGGTTGAGGGAGGAACAATTGACCAAACCCGCACCTTTTATTCATGCCTTTACCGTACAATGCTTTTCCCTAGAAAATTTTATGAGATTGATGCCCTAGGAAAAGTGATGCATTATAGTCCATATAATGGACAGGTTTTACCAGGTTATATGTTTACCGATAATGGATTCTGGGATACCTTTCGGGCAGTGTTTCCTTTCTTCAATTTAATGTACCCGGAACTCAATGCCCACATTATGGAAGGAATGGTAAATACCTATAAAGAAAGTGGCTGGCTGCCTGAATGGGCAAGTCCGGGACATCGCGATTGTATGATCGGCTCTAATTCGGCTGTAAATATTGCCGATGCTTATCTCAAGGGGGCACGTGGATTTGATATAAATACCCTGTATGAGGCAATGCTCAAAAATGCTGAAAACGAAGGTCCCCTCACATCGGTAGGTCGCAAGGGCGCAAAATTTTATAACGAGTTAGGATATGTTCCTTACGATGTAAAAATTAACGAAAATGCAGCCCGCACGTTAGAATATGCATTCGCCGATTTTAATATTTATCAGTTGGCAAAAGAATTGGGCCGGCCTCAAAGTGAATTAGACCTCTTTGCAAAACGCAGTCAAAATTACCGCAATGTTTTCGATCCAGAAACCCGGTTAATGCGGGGAAAAAATAAGGATGGCAAGTTTCATGCGCCGTTTAATCCTTTCAAATGGGGCGATGCTTTTACCGAGGGGAATAGCTGGCATTACACCTGGAGCGTTTTTCACGATGTTCAGGGGTTGATCGACTTAATGGGTGGAAAAAAACAGTTTGTTAGTATGTTGGATTCGGTGTTTATTGTTCCTCCAATTTTCGATGATAGCTATTATGGAGGTGTTATTCACGAAATACGCGAAATGCAGATTATGAACATGGGAAATTATGCCCATGGAAACCAGCCTATTCAACATATGGTTTACCTGTATAATTATGCCGGTGAGCCCTGGAAAACCCAATATTGGACAAGGGAAGTAATGAATAAGCTTTATACTCCTGCTCCGGATGGCTATTGTGGCGACGAGGATAACGGACAAACTTCGGCCTGGTATGTATTTTCTGCAATGGGTATGTACCCGGTTTGTCCCGGAACCGACCAATATGTTATTGGGACTCCGTTGTTTAAAAAAATGTCGTTGAAATTACAAAACGGGAATGCAATTACTATAAATGCCCCTGCGAATAGCGGCTTAAATAAATATGTTAATTCCATTAAATATAACGGACTGGATTATTCTAAGAATTGGTTAAGCCACAAGGAGCTTATGAAGGGGGCAAATATAGATTTTGAAATGATTGATTCCCCTAATAAATTGCGAGGTGCAAAAGAGATGGATTTTCCTTATTCTTTTTCAGCTCCATTGCTTAAGAAAGGAAGTGCGAAAAAATAATATGTAGCCATTGAGATTTATTTATCCTGGATGATTCATTGTCTGGGTAAATAAAGAGCATCTCTAATAACTCATTTTAAACACATTTCGACTCCGCTCAATGTGACAGAACGTGGTCATACTGAGCGGAGTCGAAGTATGCTTCTTTTAAAAAGCAATCAAAGATTCGAGTTTTTAGAAATGCCTTAAATAGTATAAAAGGAGAGCGGGATTATGTATGCACTGCGAATTTCCGGTTTATTTAATCACGACCTGATCGTCAACAAAACTCTCTGTAGCCAATGTATGTTGGAAAGAGCAGGTATGGAAATCTTCAATAGTTTGTTTAAGGAGCATTAATTTACGGTCCGAAATACCATACTCCGATAAATCTTTAATATGTTCCGTCAGTTTTTTCAAGAGGAGCTGGCACTTGTTAACCAAAATTTCGTTGTTGTATTTTGCCAGTTCAGACTCAGAATAGCAAAATTGTGCCTGGAGTTCAACCATTTCTTCTACCAGGGTAAAAGTGGTAAATTTTTTTGACGCTTCAACAGCAAGGCCGATTAACTTGCTTTTTAACTCCTGAAGTGAGTTTTGGAGTACGGAATAATTATTCATCATAGCTATAGTTTTAAAGGTTAAAAAAACCTGCTAAAGCCAATATCAATAAGGCTAAATTAAAAATTCAAAAATAAAAGCTTAAAAACAGTAGAAACTTAATAATACCTTCACCAGAACAAAGTTGCGTAAAATTATGGATTTTTTTGATGAATGTCAATTTAATTGTGAACACATTTTCAACAATTTACATAAGGCAACAACAGCCGCGAATAGTATTATCTATTTGCAGCTGTTTCAGAAATATTTTTTGAAAATAATAACTTAATTGCAATCGTCACCTGTAAATGGAACTGCATCTTCGCAGTTTTCATAGACAACAGTGGCGCGTATCTGGAAATATACTTTGCAATGGATTCTATTGCCACTAATGGGTGAAGTATCTCCCTGAACGTCTACATAAAAGGGGGCGCTGTCTTTATTTTCGAGATAAGCCTTTATTTTGACTTTTACGCTTTCAATACCTTCTGCAATCAGGGCGTTTAGTCCAATCCATTTTATGTCGGCACCAACTAGAGGGAATATTTGGTTATTAAACAACTTGGGCTGCTGGGTTCCCATGCGACTGCTACCCGATAATGAAACTGCAGGTGCAGTATTTCCTGGCAGAACCTCCACACGTACTGCAAGCGATTCAATATTTACATCTTTTATAGTAGCAGTCTCCGGAATATCCAAATCTTTCATAATATTCTGTTTGCTAACCTCCGCCGACTTGCTAAAACTGCCTGTTTGGTCTACCAAATATTCCGATTCGTTATTTAGGGTAACAACAAATTCAAATTTTCTTTTTTCGCAGCCTGTAAGAATAATTACCACCGCAATTAGTATAATATTTATTGCTTTCATAGTCTGACGCTTTTTTATTAGTTTTCAAAAATTCCGATGCCAAGGCCTACACAAACACTGCTTTGACTGGCTAAATTGTAATCGGCATGGAGTTTTACGGGCCCCATATTGAATACAAGACCAGCAGTAAGTCGAATGTTGTTAGCTCCTTTCAGGTTGTATGAAATGTCAAGGTTATTAGCTTCTGATTTATAGGCCAGGTCTACACTCGCATTTTCGTATCCTAAACTGCCATAGAAGGTAAAAATCATTACTTTTTTACTGGCTTGTAAATTAATAACATTCGTTTTTGCATCCAGATAACTACCAAGCTTAAAACGCTGATGATAATAGCCAACTGCAAGGTCTATCGGAATTTCTTTAATATATTGATTCAGGTTATGCTTAATTCCAAAACCAAACAAGTCGAGGTTGCCTATATCGTCGTTTATTCCCTGTGCGTAAAAACGGAATGTTAATTGAGTTTCATACACCGATCCAATATTTATTTGGGGAACTGCAAATGGAAGGTACTTAACATTTAACCCCGGAGGGAACGCATATACGGTACCTCCGGCACCATTTACTTTTACCGATTCTACCGGGCCGAAAATAGTGGGTACTTTTGCGGTTGACTTGGGACTAAAAACCCCCTCAGTTGTCCCAGTAAAAGTGAGATTCTTATCCGGAATAAACGCTGCCGAAGCTGCAATTCCCAGGTAAAGCTGAAATCCCATCTTTTTTACGGAGGCTGTATGGGAAAGCCCGCTATTCATGCAGGAACCAAGTGCATCGGCCAGCGGCTGCATATATTTTTGGCCATTTGCTTCGGTGTATTTCGAAAGCATTTCTTCAATATTTTGAGAACTGACTTTCAATATGGGTATGAATGCAGCCACAATCAAAATGATAATCCGGTAGTGCTTCATGTTGGTATTTTTTTGCGTAAAAATATACCTTAGGAAATAGCAAAGTCAAACTATTCGTGGAATAATATATTGGATATATCAAAATGCTAATTGATTATCTGCTTGAGGGAAATTGAATTATGGGTATAATTAAACATACACCTTGGCAGGCGCTGTGTTCTAATCTTTTTTTGGATATTGAGACATTCGAAGCAGTAATTTATTTAAGGAAATCTTATTTAAATTATTATTAAGAATTCAAGGAAGTACAAACCGGCAAATTACAGGATAATGGTCAGAAAGCATCAGTTTCGGACTTTCGTAATTGTATGTTTTGAAAAGGTTGTCATATAAAATATAATCAATCCGGTACGACGGAAATTTTCCGCGATAGGTATATCCGATACCGTTTCCGGTTTCAATAAACGCGTCGCGCAATTCGCCCCGCATGGTTTGGTAGGTATACGATACCGGCGAATCGTTAAAGTCGCCGCAAACAATTACAGGGTGGGGCGACTTGCGAATGTGTGCAGCAACCAAATCAACCTGCATGGCCCGCTTTTTAAAGGCGTCACGCATTCTTTTCGAGATTCTTCGCATTCCTAATAACTGCTTTTCGTTGTATTTCAACTTTAGCGTGTCCATCAAATCGTAATCTTCTTTTCCGAATTTTATCGATTGCAGGTGGTTATTATAAACCCGAACGGTGTCGTTTCCGATTTTCAAGTCGGTAAAAATGCACAGATTATAGGTGTTCGGGAATTTAAATTCCCCTTTTCCGACAATGGGATAACTTGTAAAGGTTGCAATTCCAAAATGCGACTTGTTTTTTTTATTCAAAGAATAAGCGACATGGTAGTTAGAGCATTTATTAAGCTTATTGGCAATATTAGCCTCGGTGAGTTTTGAATTTTCGCGGGTGTAGAAATCCTGAAAGCAAATTATATCGGGACTCTCCCGTGAAATAAAACTAAAAATATCAGCTTTAGCGTCAATTTTTTCTTCCCATTTATAGAGGTTGAAAAGACGTATATTGTAGGTGAGAAGCTTGAACGAAGTATTTGCATTTTGATATTTTTGCTGATAGTAGGCTTTGTTATGAAAAGGAGAACTCACCTGAACAATCCGCTGGATAAAAGGCAATCCGGCCAGAATACAAATTAAGGAAAGTAAAAAATAATATTTTCGGAAAACAATCCAAAAAATCAGGAAGAGAATGTTTACCGCGAGAAGGAAAGGGTACATCAATCCGAAAAAAGCGATAGGCCAAACAGAAACGGGATTTACAAATACAGACACATAGCTTGCCAGCAACGATAAGGCGGCGAAAATATTGATTAGAAATACCGTTTTTTTTAAAAAATTCTTCACGGGCTAATGGCTATTTTTTCTTACTCATGTTAAAAAGTTTCTCCTTTTCATCCTTACTCAGGCTTTCGTAACCTGCTTTGGAAATCTTTTCTAAAATAGAGTCAATATCTTTCTGTTCTTTGTTTTTAATCAGGTTATAATCTAAATCGTTGGAAGGCTTTTTATGCGAAACCTTTAAATTTTTCCGGGGTTTCAGCATCGTAACCATATAGTCGATTATTCCATTAATACCATTGGTTACATCCCTTCCTTTCGAATATTGAAGAGCAAACAACCAGCCAAATAAAACTCCTCCCAGGTGCGAAATGTGTCCGCCGGCATTGCCCGAAGCCATCATTAAAACATCCAGTAAAATATACACAAGGGCAATGTATTTAAGTTTTGCCGGGCCAATAAACATCAGGTAAATGGTGTAGTTTGGCCTGTAAAAGGCAACTGCCGACAGTATGGCAAATACGGCAGCCGAAGCGCCTAATATTCTAGCTCCTAATAAATGCTCCTGTAAAGCTGGTATAAAATAATAGCCAAGAGAAAATAATATATATCCCGAAATTCCTCCGAGTAAGTAAATACCAACCAATTGCCGTTTATTTAAAAAGTCGAGGAACAATTTGCCAAACCAGTATAACCCCAACATATTGAAGGCAATATGAAGGAAATCTTCGTGGTAAAACATGTAGGTAATTACCGTCCAGGGCTTATAGAGCAACGAAGGAAAATAGGCTGGGGCACATAACCAGCGCGAAAACGGGAATTGAGCATCGTTTCCGGTTGCCCAGAAGAATACAAAGACCAGCTTAAATGATATAAAAGCAATAATATTGATATAAAGAAGCTTGGTAAGCGTGCTTCCGAATTTAAACGAATCTTTCAACTCCTGGTAAATACTCATATAAATTGTTTCGTTAATAGGAGGTGTTTAATTGTGTATTAATGAATAGTAAAATTAATAAAAATTTGAACTTTTTCTATTCCAGTATTTAATGATAAGGAATCCAAATAACATTCCTCCCAAATGGGCAAAGTGGGCGATGTTGCTACCGGGTTGAGTTAATCCATTGTATAATGCAGCTCCCCCCATAAACATAACTATATATTTTGCCTTAATCGGGAAGATTGGGAAGAATATAAATCGAAGTTCAGTGTTGGGAAAAAGCATTCCAAAGCCTAATAAAACGCCATAAACAGCACCCGAAGCGCCAACTGTTGGGATACTAATCAAAGAGTCATACATGGAGTAAACCATGTTAATAGCGTTACTAGTATATATGGGGTTGGTAGAATTGACACTCCATTCAGCAGCAAATGTAAGGAATTGGTCATGGTATTTTGGATATTCAATAAACCTTCTGGTAAATTCGGCCATCATTTCTGGGCTTGGTGAGTTTACAAATTCCTCAACAGCATGTTTCAACGGCATTATTTCAATATAATTCACGAATTCATGAAGAAAAGCTGCTCCTAGACCAGTGGCAATATAATATACCAAAAATCGCTTACTTCCCCATACATTCTCCAAAGCACGTCCAAACATCCATAAAATAAACATATTTAAAGCAACATGTTTAATGTCGGCATGCATAAACATATGCGTAATGAGCTGGTATACTTTAAAATGAGACGATTCCGGATAAAACAATGCAAGAGAATCTGTTAGGTCAATTTTAAAGGTGTTTAGAAGTGCATATGTAGCCAGAAGCATTAACCCATTTATGTAGAGGAGGTTTTTAATAACTGGAGGTGTTTCTCCTCCAAATCGATTTATTCCTATGTTAAACATTTTCAACTCCTTTTTTTAATTCAACAAAACAACCGGCAATTGGTTGCTAAAAATTTTTCTCAATATCTTCAATTTTCACAATAGAAATAATAGTTTTTCCTGTAGGCGAATAGTTGGGCGAAGCCGATGCAAATAAGTTGTCTACCATGGTTTTTAATTCTTCGGGATTTAAAGATTTGCCATAAGGAATTGCAGCCGATTGCGCCATACGGCATGCTATTTTCTCTTTCTTGTCGAGCGTTGTATTTTCTTCGGCTTCATAAACAGATGCAATCATCTCCTGCAACAAAATATTCATGTCGAGCGATGGTAAATCCGATGGGGTTCCAATCACTTCTACCACACTGTTTTCTTTAAATTTCAATTCAAATCCCAATGCATGCATTTCGTTGGTGAGCTCCATTAAGTGATAATAGTTTTCCCGATTTAGCTGAACCACATGCGGGAATAAACTGCGTTGGGAAATGCCCCTGTTTTCGTGCAGTCGTTCAAGGTAATATTCGTAAAGGATCCGTTCGTGGGCCCTTTTCTGATCGATTATCATTACCCCCGATTTTACCGGGGTAAGAATATATTTGTTTTTTAGCTGTATAATATTGATCTGAGTCTTTTGTGCCCGGTTCAAATCGAGGGTAGCTTGCGTGGACGAAGCCTCTGTGGATGGAAATGTCTCCTCACGATTTGAAAAGCCCGAATATAAAGTTTCCCAATTTTGCAGGTTTTCCACCTCGTTATGACGGGGAGGCCTGAAACTATTTCCCGGGCTTCCGGTATCTGATTCAAAAGGATTGAAATTTGGGTTATAATCAATTTCGGGCATCCGCACCTCCGTTCCTTTCCCGAGATAAGGAATGTTAATACCTGCTTCGCTGTCGAAATCGATTGACGGAACGACATTAAATTTCCCCAGGGATTCTTTTACCGACGATTGCAAAATCTGAAAAATCGCCACATCGTCTTCGAATTTCACCTCGGTTTTGGTTGGATGGATATTGATATCGATTGTTTCGGGGTCGACTTCGAAATAGATAAAGTAAGCCGGTAAGGAATCGGCAGGCAATAATCCCTCATAAGCTTTCATTACAGCCCTGTGCATCATGGGGTGCCTGATAAACCGGCGGTTTACAAACATAAACTGGTCGCCGGGCGATTTCTTGGCAATATCGGGCTTGCTGATAAACCCCGATATTTTTACGATGGATGTATCGGCATTAATAGGGATAAGAAACTGATTGAAATTTTTGCCAAATACATTGCAAATCCGTTGCCGGAAATTGCTTAAGGGTAATTGGTATATTTCGGTATCGTTGTGGAAAAGTTTCAGGTCAATTTCGGGCCGGGCAAGCGCTATCCGCTGGAATTCGTTAATAATATGCCGGAATTCGGTATTGGTAGCCTTTAAAAATTTTCGCCGGGCTGGCGTATTAAAGAATAAATTCTTAATTAAGAAGTTGCTGCCACTGGCGCAATTGGTAGGTTCCTGACCAATAACCTGACTGGCCGAAACATCAATCATATTTCCCAGTTCGTCTTCGTGACGCTTGGTTTTAAGCTTTACCTCGGCAATAGCAGCAATCGACGCCAGTGCTTCCCCTCTGAATCCGAGGCTGCGGATCGAAAACAAATCTTTAGCATCTTTAATTTTTGAGGTAGCATGGCGTTCAAAGGCCATGCGGGCATCGGTTTCCGACATTCCACATCCGTTGTCCATTATTTGGATGGATGTTTTTCCGGCCTCCTTCACATAAATTCCAATTTCGTTGGCTCCGGCATCTACCGAATTTTCGACCAACTCCTTTACTACAGAGGCTGGGCGCTGAATTACTTCACCAGCGGCTATCTGGTTGGCAACGGCATCGGGCAACAATCGTATTATATCGGACATTTTATAAAATTACTAAAGCAATAGTGATATCCTGAGCTATCAGGTTTTTATAAGTATTTACTCGAAATAGCATGAATCGATGTTAACTACAATATAGCCATTAACTTTGTAAGGTGTATCGTAAAGGTTAAGCCTTTTTTACAAATATAAGTGGATAGTATTTTAATTAAAATTTTCATTAGCTGACTGGCAAAGTTATTAATTTCCTGTATCAAATTATTTGCCATCAAAGTTTAACTGTCGTTTTTGCATTGAACATCCCAGAATTATTCGGTACGATATTTATTTTTTCTGTAAGTTTACCTCGTTAACGATGAAGCATATGATGGATATTATTAAACAAAATTTTATTGATGCACGGCGAATACTCGACGAATATATAGCCAATACTCAAAACTGGGAAAATTTAGAAATTGCCGGAAATATTATGGTAACAGCTTTAAAAGCTGGAAATAAAATTATTTCATGCGGAAATGGCGGTTCGTTATGCGACGCCATGCATTTTGCGGAAGAATTGTCAGGCAGGTTCCGGGACGACCGCCCTGCCTTGCCTGCCATTGCCATTAGCGATGCTTCGCATATTACCTGCGTAAGCAACGATTACGGGTTTAACAGCATCTTTTCGCGCTTTGTGGAGGCTTTTGGCAACCAGGGCGATGTTTTGCTGGCCATCAGCACCTCCGGAAACTCCGAAAATATTTTAAAGGCTGCTCAGGTGGCTAAAGATAAAGGTATGTTGGTGGTGGGACTAACTGGTAAAACCGGTGGAAAACTGCCTCAATTATGCAATGTGGAACTTCGTGCACCTGTTTCTGACTATGCCGACAGGGCTCAGGAAATTCACATTAAGATTATACATTCGCTTATACAATATATTGAGATAAAAATGGGTTATTAAAAGAAAACGTGAAATTGAAAGGCATCATATTGGCAATTCTGGTAATCTTTAGTGCTTGCATTAAAGAGGAGTTGTCTACTACCCCGGTCAGCCATATTCCCGAATTTTCACTTCCCATCGGGGAATTGCCAAGTGCATTTCATTTTCCTCCTTTACAGGCCGATTCAACGCATCCCGGTCCCTTTGGATATATAAAAATTGACAACAAAACCTATCCAAACTATCAGGCCTTTTATACTGCAAGAGATACTTTGCCGCTCGATTTTAAAAGTGCCATCACTACCTCCTCCAATATACTCGGTTTAACATTTCATGTTGTGGTAAAAAACTCCTATCCTACCGAAATGTATACCCAACTTTACTTTCTTGGACAGGGTGGCTATAAACGCGATTCCTTGCTTCGAAAAGGTATGGCTCGGATTGAACCTGCAACTTATTCCGACGATAATAAATTAATAAAGGAATCATCCGAACTTTTTTCAGTTGAGCTTGATAGTTTGCAAATACGGAACCTGACGCGTTGCAAGGCAATTGCGGTAATTGGCGTTGTTGCTTCTACCAGGCCCGATGGAAAAACAGTTTATTTTACTTCTCAGCAGAAACTTTTATTTGATATGGGGGTGCGGGTAAAGATTAATTTAAGCAATTGACACATTATTTATTTTAGATGTTTCGACTGGTATTCCTTTTATTAATTTTCTCCAGTAACCTCTGCGTTGCCCAACAAAACCTTACCTTTTATTTTCAACATTCGGTTCCGCACACCAACTTTCTAAATCCAGCCGTTCAGAGCTCCTGTAAATGGTATATGGGCATTCCTGTGCTTTCGTCAACCCATATTAATTATGGAAACAGTAGTGGGAGCGTTCGCGATTTTATGCAGTTTGGAGAACTCGATCAGGATAAGTTTATACGAAATCTGCCCAACAGGGCACATGTAAATACCGAGTTTCAGCTTAACCTGATTAGTTTTGGCTTTGCCTCAAAGGGCGCATTTTGGTCGTTCGCCATTACCGATAAGCTGGATATTGCTGTTTTTGCCCCGAAACCTTTGATCGAAATTATTCTGAAGGGGAATTCTCCTTACGAAGGGAGAGCCGCAGACCTTTCCGGATTGTCCGTATTCTCAAGCTATTATCGGGAGTATTCCGCAGGATGGGCAAAGAAAATTTCCAATGAAATGTATATTGGGTTTCACGGGAAATTATTGTTCGGGAAAGCGAATGTTGTTACCCGAAAATCGGGAAACTCCTTATTTACAGAGCCGACTACATTCGACCTCGACCTTCAGTCTACGTTTAAATTCAATACCTCCCTGCCTTTTACGTACGATATTAGTCCGGAAGGAGCGCTCCAGGGGGCAACGTTTAACAGTTCCGTGCCGGAAGTTTTGCTGAATCGAAAAAATATAGGGTTAGCGGTTGATGCCGGTTTTATTAATAAATCGTCCGAAGACATTACCTGGGCAGGAAGTGTACTCGATTTAGGAGTGGTTTATTGGAGGGATAATCCCTATAATTATAGTCATTCCGGGATGTTTCGTTATGATGGTCCCCTGGGTGATACCCTGGTGGATGAGGATTATGCCGACCGGCTTTACAACGATGCTATCAGTAATTTTAATGTCAATTGGACCAATAAAAGCTACCTGTCATTTCTTGCACCTCGTTTTTATCTGGGATTTCAGAAAAACCTTTCCCGGGTTTTTTCCTGGTCGCTTACCGGAACGGCTAAACTTTACCGGTATAAAGTTATTCCGGGCTTATCGGCTGGGCTTGATGCCAATATTTCAAAAAGTATTGTGTGCACAGCAAGTTTTTCATACCTTAACCGCTCGTTCAAAAATGTAGGATTGGGATTAGTTCTCGGAAATAATCCTTTCCAATTTTATGTAATAACTGACAATGTGTTTGGATTGATTTACCCTTTACGATACAGGACTATTAACCTTCGAACAGGATTTATTCTGAAGTTTGGTTGCAATAGAAAGTCAAAGATCGATAACTGCGGATGTGAATGGCTGCGTCAGTCGGAAGAGCGGGAACTCAGAAAACAAAGACTGTTACATCAATAATTAGTATATGCTTGTTAAGACATTCGGAAGCGCTGTTTATGGAATTAATGCAACTACCATTACCATAGAAGTCAATATTTCGCAGGGGATAAATTTTTTTCTGGTAGGTTTGCCCGATAATGCGGTCAAGGAAAGCCAGCAGCGCATCGAGTCGGCCTTACAGGCTTTTGGTTTTCGAATGCCCGGAAAAAAGGTAGTTATAAATATGGCTCCTGCCGATATCCGTAAGGAAGGTTCGGCCTACGATCTCCCTTTAGCAATCGGTATTTTAGCCGGTTCGGAGCAAATTCGAAATACTAAATTGAACGAGTATATCCTTATGGGCGAGCTGTCGCTCGATGGCAGCCTGCAACCCATTAAGGGAGTATTGCCAATTGCTATTCAGGCAAAAGAAGAAGGATTTAAAGGAATTATCCTTCCCCGGCAAAATGCCAAGGAAGCTGCTGTTGTAGAAGGATTGGATGCTTTGGGCGTGGATACCATAAAAGAGGTGGTTGACTTTTTGAACGGAGAAAAGGAAATTCAACCGTTAGAAGTCGATATAAATCAGGAATTTCTTTCGAAGATTAACAATTACGAAGTCGATTTTTCGGATGTGAAAGGCCAGGAGAATGTGAAGAGGGCGTTGGAGATAGCTGCAGCCGGCGGACATAATATTATCATGATTGGCCCTCCCGGCGCTGGAAAAACCATGCTGGCCAAGCGTTTGGCGACGGTTTTGCCACCACTTTCGCTGGAAGAAGCGCTCGAAACAACAAAAATACATTCCGTTGCCGGAAAGATCGATAAAAATTCATCCTTAGTTACATACAGGCCCTTTCGCTCTCCCCACCATACAATTAGTGATGTAGCCCTTGTTGGCGGTGGGGCATTTCCCCAACCGGGCGAAATTTCGCTCTCGCATAACGGAGTGTTGTTTTTAGATGAATTGCCCGAATTTAAGCGTACCGTATTGGAAGTGATGCGCCAGCCATTGGAGGACAGACTAATTACCATTTCGCGGGCGAAGTTTACGGTAGAATATCCGGCAAGTTTTATGCTGGTAGCCTCCATGAATCCTTGTCCATGCGGGTACTATAACCATCCCGAAAAAGAATGTGTTTGCACTCCCGGACTGGTTCAAAAATACTTAAACCGCATTTCGGGGCCGCTGTTAGACCGGATCGATATTCATATCGAAGTGGTACCCGTTCCGTTCGATAAACTTTCGGATACCAGACTCACAGAGACCAGCAACGAAGTTCGGAAACGGGTGGTAGAAGCACGAAAAATACAAGCGTTGCGCTTTGCCAAGAACAACGGCATCCATTGCAATGCCCAGATGAGCTCTAAACTGCTGCGGAAATATTGCGAAATAGATGCCGCCGGCCATAGCATTATGAAAACAGCCATGGAACGGTTGGGATTATCGGCCAGGGCTTACGACCGGATTTTAAAAGTATCGCGAACCATTGCCGATTTGGAGGGAAGCGAACATATTCAAACCGCGCATTTGGCCGAAGCCATTCAGTACCGAAGTTTGGACAGGGAGAACTGGGCGGGGTAAATTTTTAGTAATAGCTAGCGAGTCCAAACGCGTACACGGTAAAACCTTATTTATCTTATTGCAGTTATTGTGGCTGTGTTTGTCGTAGCATCCGCTACGACACTCCGCTACGACACTCTATAAATATAGCATTTGCTATTTTCTGTAAACCCTTAAAAGCTGTAGTTAAGTCGCTTTTTAGTAACCTGGCTTTGCGTATTTGTTATGGTAGCGAATGCTACCCAAATAATCCAACGTTGCAGATGCAACGCTGAACGGCCATTCGTTATGAACACACTGAACTGGAGGGGCTACCACTGCAGTCGTAATGTTTATAACAAATAGGTTTAGTCACAAGGAATATAAGCTCCTTTAGGAGCACGCTGTTTGTAGAAAAACATGATATTGGTTACACACGAGCTCCGTAGGAGCGCCCTGTTATTCATACTAATCGAACAAATATCTTTCATCATACTGCGAATATCACCATTTAACAGGTCGCTCCTAACGGAGCTTAATAACTTGTATTTACATCATTTATACAAACTGGTCGCCGCTATGCGGCTGTATTAAGCGAAATCAGAAATAGGAATTTTGTGATACACTCAATGCTGAAGACAAATCATATTTTAGCAACCTGACTTTGTGCTAACCTTTAGCTATTCGTTATGGTAGCGAAACTTGTCCGCCGACTGGCGGGTGCAGCGCTGATCGGCTATTCGGTATGAACTGCGCTTATATGGGGAACTGGGGAATTTCTATTTATGAAGATATTAAGTTCATTATGAAATATTAAAGAATTAATTTTAAAATCTATTTAGGAACATTGATTGAATGACTTCTACCAGCAATTTTTAAATTATCACGTTGAAGTTTAAAAGAATTATACATCATATACATATCAGCTTTTGATACATAAGAATTAGGGTCAATTTCCAAAAGTCGATTCAGAACATAGGATGATGCTTCGGTAATTGAATTAAGATCTTTAGAATTGGTGAAATATTCTTCTAAAAACTTGTTTATTAAAGAGTAAGAAATGTTTGTAATTTCATTTTGCCCGTTTTGTCCGTTTTTAATATTAAGGTTTAATCTAATATTTGAGTTTTCAACTCTTAAAATTTTCAATTCTTTAGTAATATTTTCCAACTGCTCCTGGATAAATTGAGATTCTGGAATATTTTGGTTATGAATATTTGCTGGAACTATTGTTTTTCCAAAACTTTTAAGAAAAGGAGAAAAGCTTTTATCATCTTTATATTTTCTAAATGTAGCAACTATTCTATCTTTTAGCTTCTCTTTAAATTCAATTATCTGGTTAAATCTTAGTGTTGATGGGTATTCTATATGTTCTACAACCCCTGTATCAAATGAATAACCTGTTAACTCATCTTTTATAATAATTGTGGGTTTATCAAAAGCTAATCTTAAACCTAATTCAAACATCACATTAGGGTTTTTAGAGCTAACATCACAAATTATCATCTCATTATTGTAAATGTTTTTTACAATTCTTTCATGAATTAAGCCAATAGCAGGGTCATCACTTACTAATTTGGGTGTAAAGTCAATTTCAGAAACAGTATCAAATAAAATTTGACGAACATTACTCCAATGCTGCGTGGGATATTCAGGAGAAGGAGAAATAGGCATAATTATTCCACATGTTTTTTCTGATTTTTCTGGCTTCATTTGCATTACAGATACTTTGCCTTTATTGTTTTTTTGTTTCATTTCTTTAAATTTAGCCAATACATTAGAATATTTCACCTTCAAATGTAAACCAACTAATTGAGAAAGTCAAGATTGATAAACAATTATAAGGAGTAATTTAAATTTAAAAGCAGTTCTTGTTGGTTCTAATATTGGATTTGAACAATTCATTTTGCCTCAAGCTAACGTGCAATTCAAAACGAATGCTAGCTTATACGACTTTGTTATTATTTACAAATTGGTTTTATCTTGGTTGGAACATGTATCCTTGGTTGAAACGCGTTAACAAAACGCACGCTAGCTGGGGGAATATTCGGCACTGATAAATTTGTATTAATGGTAATATGTACGTATTTTTGTACAAATTAATGTACCATGATAACAGCCTCTATTTCTGATTTTAGAAAGGATATTAAAAAATATCTTGATGATGTGAGTGATAACTTCGAAACACTGATTATCAACCGTGGAAAGGATAATGGTGTAGTGGTGATTTCCTTAAATGAATATAATTCATTATGTGCTACCCAACATGAGTTATCCTCTAAGACGAATGAAAAACGTTTAGACTCTGCCATTGAAAAAGCCAAAAACGGTAAAACATTTCCTAAAGACTTAGAAACTGTTTAAATTTATTTATCCAGTGTATTTAAAAATTCAACCCCTTCAGGGTTGCTGCTATATATGTTTCATTTTCCGTAGGTTGACACCTACGGTTATTAAAATTTAACCCTTTCAGGGTTTTCAGCATACAAAAGTCCGAAGGACTTTA
>JAIFLU010000228.1 GCA_020048915.1 Bacteroidota bacterium
AATAATTGCAAAGAATTTCTTCAGCATTTTAAAATATACGAATATGCCAAAAAGCCCAATAAACACAATTAAAAGATGAGCAATGAACAGGTATAAAAGTTGACTCTTTTGAGATTCGGCATAAACCCTGGAAGGAAATGAAATACTAATGCCGCCTCGGATGTCCCCCAATTTATATCCTTGAACTGCATGGCATTTCAGACAGCTTTTCTCAGTAATTAGTGGTGCCATGTAGCGATACTGTGCTGAAGAGTCATCTTTTATTAATTCCAAAACTTCCTTTTTCCCTTTACTGAAAGACTTCAGCATTTTGGATTCCCATGCATCAGCTTTATTTGCAGATCGGATAGGATTTATACTTGTGATATGAAACTGCAAGTCGTTTTCCGATTTATTAATTTCGGCTATTTGCCTGGTCATATAGGCTGGGTTTATTTTAGTAAGATGCAGACCTTCTAAAGTAGTTAAGTCTCTTAGGGAATCTATCAAATAGGGATTTGGCCTTGTATTGTCCGTTACCAGAACATATACCCCGCCATGAGCTGAATTCCATGACCGGGAAACTAAAATCTGGTTAAAAAATGATTGTGCTTTGTTTTCAACTACTTTTAAAGTATTGGTCACTACAATATAGTAGTTCCATGAATATGAAGTGATTATAAGAATTACCCAAATGATTGATATCCAAATTATATTTTTTGTTTTCATAGTTTATAAGTTAGCGTATTTAACACCAGTATTACATGTAATTGAAAATGATTACAAGTAAAGTAGTCTGGACATACTCAAAGAACAATTTTAATTTACAATAATTCTTCCAAATCCTTACCGTTTGGAATGGTAAAATAAAAAACCGTTCCCTTTCCTTCTTCGCTTTCTACCCAAATTTTACCACCATGTTTTTCAATAAAATCCTTGCAAAGAATTAACCCTAACCCGGTACCCATTTCTCCAGCAGTTCCCGCTGTCGAATATTTCTGGGTAATATCAAATAATTTTCCTAAAGCTGATGGCTTTATCCCTATTCCATTGTCGGATACAGTAATAGTTACTTCTTCCCTGCCATTATCAGCATAGATATTAATCCGTCCGCCGTTGTTTGTGAATTTAAGTGCATTTGCTATAAGGTTCCTTAGAATTGTTTTTAGCATATCGATATCCGCAAATACCACTATTTCCTGTATTTCTAAATAACTGATTGATATATCCTTAATCTCCGAAATAAGTTTCATATCGATTAATATCTCCCTGCAAATGGAATTGAAACTGGTTTTTTGAGGTTCAAAAAGTATTTTACCCGATTGAGATCTTGCCCATAAGGAGATATCTTCTAATAAATGATAAATGCGTTGAGACGATTTGTTTATAATATTCACCTGTTTTTCAATTTTTTCGAGGGGATAATTCCGAATATTTTCCGCTAATAATTCGGATAAACCCAACAGGGAATTAAATGGACTTTTGAGATCGTGAGCGAGGATAGACATAAAAAGATCCTTATCGGCATTTAATTTTAGCAATTCCTCGTTTTGATGTTTAACAAATTCTTCCATATTTTTCCGCTGAACTGTTTTCCAGGTGCTGTCCATTAAAAGGGTTAGGTGTAAAATATCGGTTTCAGTGTAATCCGTTTCTTTGTTTGCTACGCCAATTACTGCAACAATTTCATTTTCGATTATCACAGGTATGGTTAGGAATTTATGTAAATGAGCGTGACCGTCAGGATATCCCTTTTTAAGGTGATTGGGGGCACGAAAATTATTCACCATAATAGGTTTCCGTTGCCTCACCGCTTCGCCCCAAATTCCTGTTTCATCTAAATTGTATTGGGTATTGGGATTTAAAATGGTGCAATCCTTCATAATCTCTTTTGACCAGGAATGCAACGTAAATTTTTCATTTTGTTCGTTGTAGAAATATATATACCCTAATTTGCTGTTAGTTAGCTGAATTGATTCTTCGAGAGTAAAATCCAATAAATCATGGACCTTTTCCGCACTAAATTGCAATATTTTCACTAAACTCCTTAACCGTAGCTCACTCACTTTTAGGTCTTCTTCGGCTTGCTTTCGCTTTGAAATATCACGAACGATGGCCCACATATTTGCAGGTTCTTCCTGGTTATTTTTGATTAAAAAAGCCCGGATTTCTACAGGGAAAACGCTACCATCTTTACGTATGTATTCTTTCTCATATGGATCCGAATACCCATTCTCCAAAATATCTTTGGAATACAATTCTATTTCAATTTCGTGCCATTTTTTAGGCGTAAAATCCCGATAGTTTTTAGTCTTCAGCTCATCTAAGGTATACCCAAGCATATTCAGAAAAACTCCATTTGCATTAATTATTAAACCATTCATATCTATAAAGACAACAGCGTCCATAATTGATTCATAAAGCTGCCTGTGAGCTTCTTCGCTCTTTTTCAGAGCGGCTTCGGCTAGTTTGCGCTCTGCGAGGTCAATATCAATAGAAAAAAGCTCTTGCTGCTGACCTGGAAGTTGAATGATGGTATGGCTGGTAAAAACCGACACAAGCGATCCATCTTTCCGCATCAACGACAACTCGGCTGGTGGAATAGGCTGACCTGTTTCAGTCATTTGTTTTATTGCCTTTTTAACATGTTCCCGCATCTCGGGAGGTATAATAAGGTCAATCAAATTATGCCCTATTGCTTCATGAGCTGTGTATCCATATAGTTTTTCGGATGCGTGGTTCCAATACTGAATAGTACCATCTGAGGCATAACCCTGCACAGAAATTGACTGAACATCGTCCATTAAATTCCGGAAACGGGCTTCACTCATTTTTAATGCATCTTCAAATTGTTTTCGTTGTGTAATATCTGATGCTATTCCGTCTATTCTAACAACATTATTGTTTTCATCGTATACAAGTTGGCTCTTTTCATAAATCCAATTTACAGTCCCATCTGGCTGAACAATACGACACTCCCTGGACGCGGTGCCATTACTATTTAATTGTGCTATCGCATTTTCGGTTAAATATCTGTCATCGGGATGAACAATTTCTGACCAAAGATTAGTACTTTCTTTAAACTCCTCGGCTGTTCGGCCAAAAACCTTTTTAGCGGAAGGACTAATATATTGAACATTAAAATCGGGCCAGTTAGATGACCAAATTACATCTTTGGTGTTATTTAAAATACTGCTTAGCTTTTCTTCATTTTCCTTCAAAGCATTCTGGGCTTTAAACCGCTCTTCTTCAACTCCAATGGCAGATGCAATTATTTCCATTAACTGCAACTGATTTGAATTATAAATAATGTCGTGTTGGAACACTACACACAAGGAGCCGACATTTATATTGTTAAATTTTACTGCCCGCCCAATATAGGTTTTCAGGTCGAATAATCTGACATTAGGATCGGTATAAAAATAATTTGTGGACTGAAGATTTCGGATAATGATAGTAGATTCACCTTTCGAATGGATTACATCGGTACAAAGATGTCCATCCGGCAAATCAATTGTTTTATAATCCTTAGGTACATTCCACTTTCCAAGCGAGCATAATAGCCCATCATTTATCCGGTTGTATAGAGCACATGTTGCTCCCATCAATTCGCCGCAAAGGGATACTAAAAGGTTTATATTAATAATTGGATCAGTACCAAATTTTAAAAAACAATTATTCAGTTTAACAATTTGGTCCTCAGCTTTTTTTCGTTGTGTTATATCTTCAATGATAGGTAGGAAGTATAATTCATTGTTATTTTCATCCCGTATCAGACTGATATGAATTTCACCCCAAACAACTTCTCCGTTTTTCCGGCGGTATCGTTTTTGGAAGGTACTAAATTCGATATCCCCATTCACTAATTTCATTAACTCTTTATTGCCTAGCTCAATATCTTCAGGAAAAGTAAATTCAACAATTGGTCTCCCAATAATTTCATTTTCAGCGTACCCAAGAAAACTACAGAAGGCTTCATTACACCGTATAAAACGCTGATCAAGACCAACGATAACTGCCCCCACCGGCGATTTGTCAAATGTGGCTCGAAATCTTATTTCACTTCGAGTAAGTTCCTCTCTTGATTGTTTTCGTTCGGTTATATCCATAATGAACCCCACCACTCTGATAACAATATCGTTCTCTTTGACAGGGATAGTAAAGGTGCGGATCCATAAATGCTCCTTTTTGACATTGATAAAACGAAACTCCAAATCGTATGGTTTTCCATCTTGCACACATTGTTGAAATGCAGCCTGAATAACAGGACGGTCCTCCGGAAGATAACATTCCAGACTTCGGTTTATATGTTCGACTGATCCTGGTGTTAGCTGCTCCCGATCAATTCCGTGAAGTCGATAGGTTTCCTCAGTCCAAGTCATGGTTTGCTTTTTAACATCCCATTCCCAACCTCCTATATGTGCAAGTTGCTGTGTCGTTTTAAGCAACGATTCTGTTTGTCTAAGGTTTTCCTCAACTTGTTTGTGCCTTGAAATATTGCTCTCGGATGAATCTAATAATAAATTATATTTAAGTTCCAATTGTTGTAACTCTAAAATTAGTTCATCTTTAGATGCTTTCTGGCGATTCATATTAAATGAATTTATAAAAGAGTTAGTCACCTCAATTATTAATAAGTAGTTTGAAATAAATATATACCAAATTAATCTTTCTAATCATAATTTTGCTGCTTTTATTTGTCTACAAATGATTGTAAATAATAAATCTTGTTTGGTTGGTTTGCTGATATAATCGTTACAACCAGCGTCCAGCGCTTTTTGTTGTTCGAAATGTGATGCATAGGCAGTTTGTGCAATAATTATCAAATTTGGTTTGTATTGCCGGATTAGTCGGGTAGCTTCGTAACCATCCATATCGGGTAGCCGAATGTCCATTAGAACAATATCTACTAAGTGGTTTAATGCTATTTGAACAGCATCTTTACCATTTTGTGCATGGATTATATTCAGACCCTTACCAGAGAGTATTTCTTTAAGGAATTCGGCATTGAAGAAATCATCTTCCACAATCAATACTGTTTTGTTTGATAATTGATATCCAATGGGTTCAATGTATGTTGGTGGAATGGCTTTGGTTAATTTAACAGGTTTGTATGGAATTGTAAAAGAAAATTTGCTGCCTTTCCCCGATTCGGATTCAAGCATTATTTCGCCCCCCAATAAATTAACCAACCCCTTTACTATTGACAAACCCAAACCAGTACCTCCATATACCCTGGAATTACCATGATCTACCTGGGCAAACCGCTCAAAAATGACATGTTGCTTATCTGGTGGAATGCCAATACCTGTATCGGCAACATAAAATATAAGATTATTGCTTCCATCGAATATACAGCCTCCTTCAATTTCTCCGGAGTCGGTAAATTTAAAGGCATTACTTATCAAATTGATAAATATTTGTTTCAGTTTCCCCTTATCGGTAGCTATTTCAAGATCGGATGGATCGCATTTGGCTGAAAAACTAAACGCTATATGTTGTTTACCAATTTGTTTCTGATGTTCCGTAAAAAAAGCATTGAGTTCGTTGAACAATTCTGGTATATTACACTCTTCGATATTTATTGGCAACTGACCTGATTCAATTTTGGCGATATCGAGAATGTCATTTATAATATCGAGCAAATCGTTGCTGCGCCGCCTAATAATTTCAGAGTACTTTTCGAGTTTTAATTTGTCGTTATATTGATAAACTAATAAATCGGAAAATCCCATAATGGCATTCATCGGAGTTCTAATCTCGTGGCTCAGGTTTTGCAGAAATGATGTCTTCAGGCGGTCGCTTTCTTCTGCACGAATTTTGGCAACATATAACTCATCATTTGTCTGAGTAAGTTCTTCGTTAAGTTGATGGTATTCTTCATTTTGAGCCTCTATTTCGTTATTCTTCTCCTGAAGTAGAAGTTCTGCTTTTTTGCGCTCGGTTATGTCTCGGGTTGTGCCTCCAATGCCAATTATATTTCCATGATTGTCATGAAGCGGGTTAAGCACCACTTCGTAATAATGAATTGTTCCATCAGGCAAAGGACCTGTAGTTTCATCAGTTACCGTATGGTTGGTTTCATAAACTTGCCGGTGCAGTTTATCCCATTCTTTACATAATTCTTCCGGAAATCCCAGATCGATATGGGTACGGCCAATAATTTGACTTGCATCCAGTTGCAATGTAATGCACAAATTTTTATTTGCACTGGTAAAACGACCTGCTTTATCGTAACTATATATACTGTCCCTACTGGAGTTATTAATCAGTTCATATCGCTCTTCACTTATCCTTAATGCTTCTTCCACCATTTTTCGTTTTGTTACATCCCTGCTGGAAGCATGTAATTCTATTACATTGCCTGTTACATTGTCGAATATGGTTCGGGTTGTAGTTTCAAACCATATATAGTCTCCATTTTTATGTCGAATTCGAAATATGCTTGTAGTAGTAATAGGTTGGTTGATAATTGTAACCCTGTTATCCTCTAATATCGGAATATCCTCTGGATGAAATAAATCAAAAGCAAGACGTCCAATTAATTCTTCAGGTTCATATCCAAGTAAAGTCCTACAAGCAGGCGAAACATATAAAAACCGGCCATCAGCATCGTGTCGGGCAATCATGTCAGTTGAATTTTCAGCAAGTAAACGGAAGCGTTCTTCGCTTTCGCGCATGGCTTCATCGGCAAGTTTATTTTTTGTAATATCATTCATTATCAAGTATCCAGCAACCAATTCTCCTTTTGAATTGTAAATAGGTACCCCACTAACCAATGCCCAACGAATACTCCCATCTTTACGAACAATTTTTCGCTCTTCGTTAAAGGTACTCTCTCCTTTAAGTGCTCTTGCTAATGGTAATCTATCCAGTGTTCCCGGATTGTTATTTATGTCAAAGTCTGACCACGATGGTTTTAGATCGAATAGCGAAGTATTAATGAGTGATGGCTGATCTTCCATTCCCAAAAACTTCTTACAGGCAGGGTTTATGATGCGATATATAGCATCAGGCATACTTACCAACACCATAGGGACAGGGCATTGCTCAAATGTTTCATCGAGCAAGTGTTTCGTGTATAACAATTCTGTCTCTGCCAGCTTATGTTCCGTAATATCTTTTATTACACCATCATAGGATATTAAATTTCCATTTGAATCGAATCTAAGAATTGCAGTATCATTTACCCATCGTATTGTTCTATTCTTACAAATTATTCGGTGCTCACTTGGATATACATCTCTTCCTTCCAATATTTTCATAGACCTTTCGGCAACCTTTTTACGTTCTTCAGGCACCACCATGTTAATCCAAAGATATGGATCAGCAGTAAACTCATCGGATGAATATCCTGTAATTGCAAGGCAAGCTTCATTATGTATTGTCTCAACAGCCTTACCATCTTTAACTTTGACTGTATATAAGTAATCTGTTAATCCGGCAGTGATTCTTTTATATCGTTCTTCGCTTTCTTCAATTTTTTCCTTGGCAGTAATAAGCTCTTTTTCAGCAATTTTACGATCAGTTATATCGAAAATCATGAAATAATTAAATGCTTCGCTGGTAAACATAACATTCCAAACAAATGCTTCCAAATAACGAATTGACCCATTCGATAGTTTATGTTCAAAAAGGAAATGCGCAGCTTTACCATCTGAGTTATGCTTTTGTTTTTGATATAATTCATCAGGTGTAAGATGAATAATTTCCGAAATTTTCATCGAAACTAACTCTTTCTGCTCATATCCAAAATATTCGCATGCTGCAGAATTTGCATTAACTATTTTCCCGCTCAAGGTATGAATTAACAATGTGCAAACTTGAGTATGCTCAAAAAGGTTGCTAAAACTATCTGCTCCTTCGTAAATTTCACCCAATAAGGGTTTTGATAATTTTACAAAAAGAAAAATAGAAACTGATATTACCAGAATTGTAATAAGAAACGTTATAAATATTGTCTGAAAATCTGCTTGATATACTTCGTGTGATGAAATTTTAGCAACAATTCCCCAATGTAAAGAATTTACATATGTATATGCTGCATAATACTTTATACCCAAATAATCTTCTGCAACAACAAAACCCGATTTTCCTTTTAAAGCCAGGATCATTGGAATTCCAGAATCATTAGGTTGCTCTTTTTTGTAATCTGCATTCTCACCATTTGCTAAAAGATATTTAATACTGTCACCCTTTCTGGTAGCAATGGCAAATTCGCCGGTTTTACCTATATCATAATACCTTTTATGCATTTTTTTAATTAGTACTATTATTTCTTCATTGCTTTTACCCTGTTTATGAAGAATAGAAACCAGTGATTGTTGATGCTCCAATATCTCCGATAAAGTAGATTTGAGTGATGCTACAGATTTATTATAAATAAAAAACACCGAAATACCTGCAATTAAAAGGTTAGAAACAACTAAGACAATTACAAATGAAAGTAATCGACGATTTGAGAATAATCGTTGCATAATGCTGCTATTTAAAACAATAAACGTCACAAAGCGATTTGAACTCTATTAAAGTTACGCCATAATTTTTAATAAACCGTTTTTCAAATTGTAAAAACGATAGGGAATTAATTCGTTAAGTAAACCATTAATACTATATATATTAATTGCGGAATTGCTAGGATAATGCACTATTGACCAATAAACAGGGAAATTTGCACTTCTATTTGTATATTTTAGAGACTGTTTAAAAAGGGAACAAAATGTTTTAACTCAGAAGCATGTTTCCATCTAAAAATAAATTCTGCGCTTAGAAACTTAATGCTATTTAATAATTTAAAGGAAAGAGAACGCGAAGAGATCACATAGTTTTTTAAAAATCGCTGGCGATTTTCCCTCCGTGATCTCCAAGTTTTCTCAAATAAAACATTTTTAGTAACACTTTGTAATATGTATTCATCACCATTTCTTAAGATTCATAATTAATTCGCTGTGTTAAGTTTAAACAGTTTGGTATTGGTTATTAAACCTGGTAAAATTAATTACCAATTAAGTTGATAAACTATCCCCTCATATTACTTTTTTTTAGCAGCTCATTATAATTATTTAAAAAATATTGTTTTTTTAATCAAAATATTGCTCTTTTACCATATAATATCTTTCAATAACGAAGGAAAAACTAAAAATTAAGTGATAAAACTAAAATTTATTGAAAAACAATTTTTTAAGGGGTTAGATATTTAAATGCATAAATATTTTCTGAATTTCACCCTTATAGCTGCGACGTATTAATGACAAAAGTCAGTTTTTAAGAACCATTTTAAAATTAACAAATACTACTATTTTTATGAAATTAAGTATTCCAACCAATTACAAATCGCTATTAGACCTTCCTCAAACCGAAAAGGCTATAAAACTAGTAAAAGATTTTTTCGAATTAAGTTTAGCCTCTGAGTTGCATTTACGGCGGGTAACTGCCCCCCTTTTTGTATTGAAAGGAACCGGTATTAACGACGATTTAAACGGCACCGAGCGTCCTGTTGCATTTCCTATAAAAGATATGGACGATTCAGTTGCGGAGGTGGTTCATTCGCTTGCAAAATGGAAACGTATGATGCTGGCCGATTATAACATCGAAATGGGTTATGGATTATATACCGATATGAATGCCATTCGGCCTGATGAGGAATTAGACAACATTCATTCTCTTTATGTCGATCAATGGGACTGGGAAAGGGTGATGTCGAAAGAGCAGCGCAACCTCGATTTTTTGAAGAAAACCGTGCTTGGCATTTACGAGGCTATGAAACGCACTGAATATATGGTTTACGAAAACTTTGGGCACATTACCCCCATTCTGCCAGAGGAGATTACATTTATCCATACCGAGGAGTTATTAGCACAATATCCAAACTTAACCCCACGGGAGCGGGAGACCAAAGCAGCCGAAAAATATGGGGCTATTTTTGTAATTGGCATCGGAGGAGATCTTGGAAACGGCACCAAACATGATGGACGTGCTCCCGATTATGACGATTGGAGTAGCGATTCGGTTAAGGGATTTAAAGGACTAAATGGCGATATCGTTGTTTGGAACTCTGTGTTACAGTCCGCTTTTGAGCTTTCTTCTATGGGTATACGGGTTGATCAGGATGCTTTAATACGCCAGCTTGCTAGTAGGGGCGCTGAAAAACGTAAAGAATTATACTTTCACAAACGCTTGCTAAACGGGGAATTGCCTTTGTCTATTGGTGGTGGAATTGGTCAATCGCGTTTATGCATGTTTTTTCTGCGAAAAGCACATATTGGAGAAATTCAGGCAAGTATCTGGCCTCCTGCAATGGTGGAAGAATGTAAGAAAAATAGTATCTTTCTGATGTAATATAATTTAGTTTAGTCAAGACATATGCTTCGACTCACTTAATCTGACAAAGTGGTACTAATGTCACTCCGAGCGATTTCGAACTGCATATTAATTATTCGATTCCTAAATTAAACGATATTGTAATTATTATTCAATTCTGAAAAGAGTAATTATTTCGCTTATGAAAAAGATAATACATTCGGAAAATGCTCCTAAGGCTATTGGCCCATACAGCCAGGCAGTAGAAATTAATGGTATGCTTTTTATTTCGGGTCAGATCCCGATAGATCCAACAACGGGTAAAATGGTCGATGGCGGAATAAAAGAACAAACAGAGCAAGTATTAAAAAATGTAGGAGCCATTCTGAAAGAAACTGGCCTTACCTATAGCAATGTTGTAAAAACCACTTGTTTTTTATCCGATATGGCTGATTTTAAAGACATGAACGAAGTTTATGCCCACTATTATATTGAAAACTCTCCTGCCAGGTCAACTATAGCGGTGAAAGGATTACCGTTGGCGGCATTGATCGAAATTGAAACCATCGCCATAAAAGCATAAAAAAAGGGCTGCTCTAATCGGGCAGCCCTTTTTAATAATATTCTAAACAAAGTTTATTCTGAAATGATTTCGAATTCTACTTCCACAACTACTTCTTTGTGAAGTTTCACTTTTGCTTTGTAGGTACCAACTTCTTTAATGGCATCTTCATTCACAAGGCTAATGTTTTTACGATCTAGATCATACCCTTTTTCCTTGAGAGCTTCAGCAACCTGAATAGTATTAACTGATCCAAAAATTTTGCCGGTAGTACTGGTTTTAGCGCCAATTTTCAATTTCAAGCCATTCATTTTTTCGGCAGTTTTTTGAGCTTCTGCCTTGATTTTAGCTTCTTTGTGTGCCCGTTGTTTCGTATTTTCAGCTAGTACTTTTTTTGCCGAAGCAGTAGCAGTAGTAGCTTTTCCCTGAGGAATTAAAAAATTACGGCCATAACCGTCACGAACTTTTACAATCTCGTCCTTCTGGCCGAGATTTGGCATATCTTGTTTAAGAATTACTTCCATTATTTATTCCTCCTGTATTATTTCAACATGTCGGTAACGTATGGCAAAAATGCCAAATGACGAGACCTTTTAATAGCTGTAGCAACTTTACGCTGGAATTTCAGCGAGGTTCCGGTGAGTCGGCGTGGTAAAATTTTACCTTGCTCATTAAGAAACTTCTTTAAAAACTCAGGATCCTTATAATCCACATATTTAATCCTGTTTTTCTTGAAACGGCAGTATTTTTTCTTCTTTACCTCTACTGTTGGGGGCGTTAAATATCTAATTTCTGATTGGTTCGTGCTCATAGTCTAGTCCTCTACTTTTTTTTCAGCTTTTTTTTGACTTCTTTTCTTTTCAGCATAAGTTACTGAATATTTGTCCATCTTCATGGTTAAAAAACGGATAACGCGCTCATCACGACGGTATTCTAGTTCTAACTTTTCGATGGCCTTCCCTTCAGATTCAAACTCAATCAGGTAATAGAACCCGGTAGATTTTTTTTGGATAGGATAAGCCAGCTTCCGCAGGCCCCAATCCTCCTCGTGCACTACTTTACCACCTTCTTCGGTGATAACGTGCTTAAATTTTAGTACCGCTTCCTTCATCTGTGTATCAGACAAAACGGGAGTTACAATGAAAACGGTTTCGTAACGATTTAACATACTGTTTGTTTTATTTATTTGTTTTAATAAATCAGGTCGCAAAAGTAGAAACTTTTTTAAACCTGACAAAATACTTTTCCTTTATTTTTTGTTAAAGTGCTTATATTTCAAATTCTTCACCCAATTCAGGAATGACAACGTTTTTAAAGCCCGCTTCTTTCAATTTAGTTTGGAAAAATTGTTGTGCCTTATATTCCCCATGCACTACAAACACCATTTTGTTCTCGCTTTTATTTTGACAATCTAAAAAGTGCAGCAATTCCTGATAGTCGGCATGTCCCGAATATGAATCGAGTTTTTCAACATCAGCTTTTACCATATACTCCGTACCAAAGATGGACACCCGATCTTCGCCTCTCAAAATTCGTGCTCCCAGGGTAGATGGAGCGCAATAGCCTACAGCCAGTATTGTATTTTGTTCAAAAGCAATATTATTTGCCAAATGGTGTTTTACACGTCCGGCTTCCATCATGCCTGATGCAGAAATAATCACGCAAGGTTCTTTTGAAAAATTCAGCTTCTTTGATTCTTCCACATTGGTAACAAAAAACAATCGGTCGAACCCAAAAGGATCGGGATCGGTGTCCATTTTTTCGACCATCAATTCGTTAAAACATTCTTTATGTAACCTGAAAATATTAGTGGCATTCACCGAAAGTGGACTATCTACATAAATATTTATTTTTGGCAGTTTCCCCTCGTTAAAGAAATTATTCAGGGAATAGATGACTTCTTGCGTGCGGCCAACGCTGAAGGAAGGGATAATTACTTTCCCTTTCTTTTCGACGCAGGTATGCTTTATAACTTCCAAAAGTTTCTCTTCTGATACTAAGGTTGTCTCATGCAACCTGTCGCCATAGGTCGATTCGGTAATTATATAATCTGCCTGAGGAAAGGGAACAGGCGATTTCAAAATTCGGTTTGTCAATCTTCCAACATCACCTGTATATGCGAGGGTAATTTTGCGGTCGCCTTCGTCAAATATAAAATTTGCCACGCCGCTTCCTAAAAGATGGCCGGTATTAGTAAATGTTACTGTTCCCTGTCCGTTTAATTTAAAGGGCTTATTGTAAGGGATTCCAATAAATAATTCGAGGCATTGCTCGGCATCTGCTTTGGTATAAATCGATTCAACCGGCTCTTTTCCTTGTTTCAGTCTTTTTTTATTAAACCATTTGGTATCCTGCTCTTGAATTTTACCGCAATCGGCAAGCATAATGGCGCATAAATCGCGGGTGGCGCTGGTACAAACTACCGTTCCCCTGAATCCTAACCTGTATATATATGGTATAAGTCCGGTATGATCAATGTGGGCATGGGTCAATATTAAAAAATCGATTTCGCCCGGATTAAATCCAAGGTGCCTGTTCATGGAGTCCGTTTCAAGTCCTTTTCCCTGAAACATTCCACAATCAAGTAAAATCCGTGTGCCGTGTTTAGTTATTATTAAATGCTTGCTCCCGGTAACTTCACGGGCCGCTCCAAGAAATTTAATTTTCATATGTATTTTTTATTTAGAAGGTTAGCAATTGAATAAACTTAATATGTTTGAAGATTACTATTTTCGCATAATGACAAACAAAGATAGAAGAGTATTTCAATTTTCGGTATACTTAATTTATTAACAAGACCTGTTGCAGAAAAGATAATTACATATCTTTGCCCTATAGATAATAAAAATGAGTGATTTTATAGTATCGGCGCGTAAATACAGGCCTGCAACCTTTGTATCGGTTATAGGCCAGCATGCTGTTACCAACACATTAAAGAATGCCATTAAAACTGGTCATATTGCACATGCCTATTTGTTTTGTGGTCCCCGGGGTGTTGGTAAAACAACCTGTGCCCGTATTTTCGCCAAAACCTTAAATTGTTTAAACCGCACACCCGATACGGAAGCTTGCCAGGAATGTGAATCGTGCAAAGCATTTAGCGAATCGCGCTCCTACAATATCCATGAACTGGATGCAGCATCCAACAATTCGGTTGAAGATATCCGAACCCTTATTGACCAGGTAAGAATACCGCCCCAAATTGGAAAATATAGCATTTATATTATCGATGAGGTCCACATGCTATCATCGCAGGCGTTTAATGCTTTTTTGAAGACACTGGAAGAGCCTCCCGCGCATGCAATTTTTATTCTGGCCACTACCGAAAAACATAAAATTATACCCACAATTCTTTCCCGGTGTCAAATATTTGATTTTCACAGGATACGGATAGAAGATTCGGTTCAATACCTGGAATATATTTCGAAAAACGAATCGGTAAATTACGAAGTTGAAGCGTTAAGCGTAATTGCTCAAAAAGCGGATGGTGGCATGCGCGACGCCCTATCTATTTACGATCAAATGGTAAGCTTCGTAGGCAGCAACCTTACTTATAAAGGTGTTATCGAAAGCTTAAATGTTTTGGATTACGAATTTTACTTCAAACTGGTAGATGCATTTTTAGAACATAACGTTAGCAAGGCCCTCTTAATTTTTGATGAAATACTTGATAAAGGATTTGATGGCCATAATTTTATCAGTGGGCTAAGCTCTCATCTCCGGGATATTTTAGTTTGCAAAGACCCTATCACCCTTCAATTGCTTGAAGTATCCGCTTCCATTAAGGAACAATACAAGGCGCAAGCCACCCGATGCCCGGCCGAATTGATTTTTGAGGCACTGGGCATCTGTAATCAATGCGATGTCCAATACAAAATCAGCAAAAACCAGCGCCTTCACGTCGAACTTGCCCTTATCCAACTCAGCAATATCGACCCTGAAAAAAAAAACGATGAACCTGAGGTAGCTAAACCGAAACAACAATCGCCCATACCTACTCAAAACAAGGTTGTTACGTCAACCGATGCGGGTTCAAAACCTGCATCTTCCCCGGTTTCTATACCCCGTCCTACAACCCCATCATTGAAGGATGCTTTAAAAGGCGGATATCAAAAGCAGGAAACAACGGAGAAGCCGATTGAAATAGTTTCGGAAAACATCTCAACCTCCAATAATGGAACTAACCAGTTTACCCAGGAGCAGTTATTAGCTGAATGGAAAAATTACGCCGAGGGGTATAAAACGCAGGAACCAAGAATGTATAGCACTTTGGTAGCGTATGAACCACTATTAAAAGATCCTACAACTATAGAATTTTCAGTGAGCAACCAACTTCAGGAAGAAGCTATTCGGAATATTAAAGTAAATTTATTAAATTACTTAAAAAAATCGCTGAACAACTATACCATTGATATTGTTACCAATATTACTGAAAAAACAGAGAGCAATAAGCTTTATACATCCGAAGATAAATTTGAGCATATGATTAAAAAAAATCCGGATTTGTATAAACTAAAGCAGCAGTTTAATCTCGATTTTGAATAATTTAATTTCTATATTATATAGTCATGGAAGGACAAAAAATTACTTGTACCAATGGTATTTTAAATGTACCCAACACTCCAATAATCCCATTTATTGAAGGCGACGGAACAGGTCCAGATATTTGGGCGGCTTCGGTTAAAGTTTTGGATGCCTCAGTTGAGAAAGCTTACAAAGGCAAGCGGAAAATTTTTTGGAAAGAAGTTTATGCCGGAGAAAAGGCTTTTAAATTAAAGAATGAGTGGTTGCCAGTGGAAACACTTGATATAATTCGCGACCATTTAGTAGCCATAAAAGGGCCTTTAACAACCCCTGTTGGTGGAGGTATCCGGTCGTTAAATGTTGCCCTTCGCCAGGAACTCGATTTATATGTTTGCTTACGCCCTGTTCGTTATTATGAAGGAGTTCCTACTCCTGTTAAAGACCCTACCACTACAAACATGGTAATTTTCAGGGAAAACTCTGAAGATATTTATGCCGGAATTGAATGGATGGCAGGCACGGATGAAGTTAAAAAACTGATTGATTTTCTTCGAACTGAAATGAAAGTGAAGAAGATACGCTTTCCCGAAAGTTCTTCTATTGGCATTAAACCAGTTTCGAAAGACGGTACTGAGCGATTGGTGCGTGCTGCTTTTGAGTATACCATTAATAATGACCTCCCTTCGGTGACATTGGTCCACAAAGGAAATATCATGAAATTTACTGAAGGTGGTTTCCGCGATTGGGGATATGCCTTGGCTAAAAAACAATACAATGCTGTTGAAATAGATGGTGGTCCATGGTGCTCCTTCAAAAACCCAAAGACTGGAAAAGAAATTATTGTGAAAGATGTTATTGCCGATGCATTTCTTCAGCAGATTCTTACACGTCCGGCTGAATATTCGGTTATTGCAACTTTGAACCTCAATGGTGACTATATTTCGGATGCTCTGGCTGCCATTGTTGGTGGTATTGGAATAGCGCCAGGTGCAAACATAAATTACGAAACAGGGTATGCGGTATTTGAAGCCACACACGGAACTGCCCCCAAATATGCCGGAAAAGATATGGTAAATCCGGGTTCAGTAATTCTTTCGGGTGTGATGATGCTCGAGTACATGGGATGGCAGGAAGCAGCTGACCTTATTGTTAAAGGGCTCCAGGGTAGCATTAAAAACAAAAGGGTAACCTATGATTTTGAGCGTGCCTTGCCAGGAGCAACGAAACTCAAATGTTCTGAATTTGGAGATGAGATTATTAAGAATATGTAACTGGTTGCAGGTTAAAAAATGTAAGTTGCAGGTTGATTAATAAAAAAGGTATTTTAGGACAAATAAAAGTGCGTTTTAGA
>JAIFLU010000192.1 GCA_020048915.1 Bacteroidota bacterium
TGCAGTTATGGAGACTTTAAATTATTTGATTTGACAGAAGGGCTCATTTTCCCTATAGATGTATACTAAAGCAGGATATATTTTATTTCGGTTGATTGATAGTAGATTATATTATTAAATTGCTTTAATAATAAGCAAAAACCCTGTGATTGCAAGAAAACAATCACAGGGTTTAACTATACAATTCGATGCAAGGAAAAACTTTTAACCTCTTTTCTTTCCAGTTGACAATTAGTTACGATAACTGTTGCCAGCAGGGTTTCGTTTTCGCTCAATTCGGTTATATTTGCGCTAACAGAGCTATATTCAAGTGAGGTATAATTTCATTTTATTTGTCAGTTTGGTAAAGAAGGCTTACATTTTGGAACCAATCTGAAGATTTTATGCATTGAGCTGGGCACTGAAATCATCCCCAGCATCAATACTCTAAAGAAAAATTTCATGGACCTACAGCATATTTCCTAATTCAAAAATTGATGGATCAACCGGTTTATTGAATTCTATTTTTTTCAATTGCATTACCAATCCGAATTGGTCACCATAATTAATATTGTAAGTATAAGGAACAACATACCCAAAATCAGTCTTTTTGTAATCGGAAAGGGTTGTTACAATTTCCATTTGCTGACCCATCATATTGGCAATTAGTGTAGTTTGAACAATGTAGTAGGTAGATGGGTCGATATAATAGAATGTGGTGATACTATCGGAAGTAGTTACTTTAAGTTTGAAAGCTTCAACATTCTGAACTTTTTCCTTTCCGATCAAAACTACCTTATTACCTTTTGCAGCATAATCCATAAAGCTTTCTCCAATGGTAATCTGACTTTTCCCAGGTTTATACTGGTCGTCGGGCATTACAGTAGCTGCAGTGCTCCCTGCCATTGGGTTAATCATCCAACCGCCTTTGTCGGTATAGCACTGTACCATTGTTTGCCCCATAACATCCGATTTAGTTTTTGCTCCTTTGCCGTTTAAAATAATAGTGGTGCTTACTGACTCATTTCCCATTATCGACATTGTATTTTCCATGTACAAAGACGTAATTGAATTTATTTTTTCCTTGCCTCCCATTGCTTCAATGTTTTTGGCAATAATTTCGTCGGCGGTTTGAGCATGAACATTTGCTGCTATGAGAAAAAGTGCAAGGAACTGTAAGCTTAATTTTAAAGTTTTCATAGGATTTTTTTTAATTGTTTTGTAATAAAAAATTTAGGTAACGAAATTTAAGGATTATTTCTTTACTTCAGTAATTGTTTTCGAGGAGGTTAGCAATTTGTTATCTTTTTCCTCATTATTTTCTTTTATAAGACTCAATATGGCGAATTGTAGTATGTTCTTAAGTGATTTTCCCATCATCACAAAATATTTTCCCTGTTATGCTAACCATGCTGTTCTTTTCGTATCAAATGATGAGTTAGTACAAAACTATACTTAATAAAAAACTTGACCGGCGAAATTTTCAAAAGAATATAGTCAGCTAAGATATTTTAATACGGCTGGAGGAAAAGAAAAATATTGGCCCTCGCCGATCACCAATTTTGTATTCGTTCGATAAGGGAAAATACGATAGAGCTATCAAAGATGAGATTAGTTTATTTTTTAGATTTGGACGAAGTCATTCAAAAAAATGTAAACAATTCCTTAAATAACCGTTTTTCACTTAAAATAAATTCTTACCATTGCATTTATCTTAATACTAATTTACCCATTTACGATGGAATATATCGATATAAAAAAATATATAAAGCAAAGCAGTAGTCCATTTCTTCGTAAACTACCAAATTTTGTAATCTACCTGCTTAAAATTATTATTAAAGAAAAGGAAATTAACCTCATCTTGAAGAATTCTCAAGATACTGTGGGGTATAGCTTTTTATGTAAAGTAATTGAAGATTTAAACTTAACGCTTGATATTAAGGGAAAGGAGAACCTTCCGGAAGACGGGAAATGTTTTTTTGCAGCAAATCACCCATTTGGAATTATTGACGGATTGATAATAACACATACAGTATCGGAAAAATATGGTAAGCTAAATGCCATTGGAAACGATGCTTTTATGTTTATCCCGCAGTTGCGGCCTTTTATTTTTGCTGTAAATGTATTTGGGACGAATTCAAGAGATAGTATTCTTGCATTAGAGAACCTCTATAATTCCGATATGCCCATTACCCATTTTCCTGCTGGGATAGTTTCGCGAAGAATTAATGGAAAAATCCAGGACAGCGCGTGGCAAAAAAGCTTTATTACCAAATCAATTTCCAGTAAGCGCAGTATAGTTCCTATTTATTTCCATGGTAGGAATTCATGGTTATTTTATGCAGTTAGCTCTTTTCGTAAATTCTTGAAAATTGATTTGACATTGGAGTTGATATTGCTTCCACGAGAAATATTTCTGAAAAAGGGAAAAACGTTAAAGGTAGTTATCGGAAAACCAATTCATTATTCCACATTCGATAATACACATTCTCATTTGGAGTGGGCACAGAAGGTCCGTTCTCAAGTTTACGCTATGGGAAACAATAACTAAATTGTAATTCACTAAAAAAATAAATATGATAAATTTTAGAGACGGACTATTCAGAATATGGTATTGGTATGTAAGCACAGTAGACAAAAATGCCGAAATCCTTTTTATGAATTATGGGTATTCAGGTGCAGATGAAAAAATTGATTTAGATCCTAAAGATGAGATAAATCGATATTCTATCCAATTATATCATTTATTAGCGAATGCTGTTCCTTTACAAAATAAGGATTTAGTAGAAATTGGTTGCGGTCGCGGAGGAGGATTAGCTTACATTACAAAACGGTTTTCTCCGACATCGGCTGTGGGTGTTGACCTGAATCAAAGAGCTGTTGATTTTTCGAATAAGCATTATAGGATACCCAATCTTTCTTTCAAACAAGGGGATGCGCAGCAGTTGCCTCTTAAAAATTCCTCTTGCGATGCAGTGATAAATGTTGAATCATCGCACCGCTATCCCGATATGGATCTTTTTCTTTCGGAAGTAGTTCGAATATTGCGCCCAGGTGGTAATTTTTTATTTACCGATTTCAGGTATAACCATGAAATGCCTTCTTTGCAGAATTCACTAAAAAATAGTGGCCTGGAAATAGTAAAAGAAGAAGATATAACCTCGAATGTTGTAAATTCCCTGAAAATGGATGATTCCCGCCGCAGGAACTTGGTAGAGAGGCTTGTCCCTTCATTTCTGAAAAAAATAGCGCTAAATTTTGCCGGAGCTATAGGTACTGAAACATATAATCAATTCGAGAACAGAGATTATATTTATATGAACTATATACTTCGAAAAACTGGAAATTGAAACTAAGTAGTTTTGAAATCCGATATTGACTTAATAATTATTTAGATAGCCGTTTGGGTAGGAAAGGATCATCTCCTTTTCCTATTTTCCAATATACCAACCCCCAAAGCTATGTTTTGTATATAATAAAGTCCATAGTATTAAAACAATATACTATGGAATTATAATTGTGCTAATCTTTAACGAACAACTTTTACTCTAACAGCATTAAGCCCTTTTTGACCTCTTTCTACTTCAAAGGTAACTTTGTTATTTTCTTTAATTGGACCTTCTAATCCATTGGCATGTACAAAAATACTTTCCTGGGTTTCCTGGTCTTTAATAAAACCATACCCTTTGGAATCGTTAAAAAACGTAACTATTCCGGTGCGAACAACATCTACCTGACCTAACGATTCTTGTTTTGGAACACTGATTTCGATATCTTCGTGGTTAATCTTTACTTTTTTGAGGGGATCGGGAGGGGTGGAGGTAATTTGACCGTACTCGTCCACATAAGCAATCATATCTTCGAAACTACTTCCTTCTTTAACTGCAGATCTTCTTTCTATCTTCTTTTGCTCTTTATCTTTCTTGTTTTTTTGACGCTTTTTTTCAATTTCTTTTTTATTCCATGTTTCTTGCGATTTTGCCATAATTTATTTTAGATTTAATTAATATTCCTTTAAATCACATAATTAATAAATTCAAATGAATTTATGAAATTCATTTGATTGTTTTCCAAAAATCAAATGAAGGGTACAAAGGTATAAGATGTATTTACTTTTAACCATCTTTTTATCAAATCCTTGAAAAAGTTTCAGTTTTATTACAAAATTAATTTAACAAACAGGCCTTAAGGCGGATGCAAGAAGTATAAAGAACTGTTTCATTTTTTTTCGAATTAATTTGATAAATGGGAGTGCGTTTTGTTAAGCGTTTTAATTTATTAATGCTTTTATCGCATTATCAACTCTTTCAAAATTAAAGGCACTAAAGGTCTTATCAAAGAGTGCTGAAATTTCTTTGTTGCATAAATTTCCTACACTTCCTTCGTGCGTATGCTGAACCTTCTTTTCTGGTTGAAAATTTCCCCGGTTAATGTCACCTCCCACTTGCTTATATGCATCCCGAAATGGAATTCCCTGTAAAACAAGTTTATTTACTTCTTCCACACTAAAAAGATATTGGTATTTTGGATCATCAAGAATGCTGGTGTTTATCTTCAGCTTGTCGACCATAAAGGTCATCATTTCCATACAATCTTTCAGCTGCGCAAAAGCTGGGAAAAGCGATTCTTTCAATATTTGCATATCGCGAAAATAACCGGAAGGCAGGTTGTTCGTCAATGTGGTTATTTCGTATGGGAGGGCCTGAATTTTATTACACTTCGCGCGAATGAGCTCAAACACATCGGGGTTCTTTTTGTGAGGCATTATGCTGGAGCCAGTTGTCAGGTCGTCGGGGAGACTTACAAAAGCAAAATTTTGACTCATATACAGGCATAAGTCATAAGCCATGCGCGAAAGCGTAGCAGCAACAGAACTCATGGCGAATGAAACGGTTTTCTCAGTTTTCCCGCGTCCCATTTGCGCATATACCACATTATAACTGAGGTTATCGAATCCCAACAAATTGGTAGTCATTTGCCGGTTTAACGGGAAAGAAGAGCCATATCCTGCTGCCGAACCGAGTGGATTTTGATTCGCTATTTTCCATGCTGCATGCAGAAGATGAAGATCGTCTTTCAGACTTTCGGCATAAGCGCCAAACCATAAGCCAAAAGACGAAGGCATGGCAACCTGCAAATGTGTATATCCGGGTAGAAGAACTTCTTTATATTTTTCGCTTTGTTCAATAAGCTTATTAAAAAGCTCTTTCGAAGTAAATACAAGCTCTTTTAATTCGTTGCGAAGAAATAATTTACAATCGACCAGAACCTGGTCGTTTCGGGAACGACCGCTATGAACCTTTTTGCCCATTTCGCCAAGGTTTTGGGTAAGCAAAAGTTCTACCTGCGAATGGACATCTTCCACTCCTTCTTCAATTTTGAAATCCCCGTCTTTTATTAACTGATAGATTGATTTTAACTCGGACAACAACGAAGGAAGCTCGGTTTTTTCAATCAATCTGATACTTTCGAGCATGGTAATATGCGCCATTGTTCCTAATACATCAAATTCGGCCAGGTAGAGGTCCAATTCCCGGTCACGACCAACGGTAAATTGTTCGATGGCTTTATTTACTTCAATTCCTTTGTCCCAGAGTTTCATCTGTCTATTTTTTAATTTTTATATTTAGGTCAGATGGAACATCCAATTAGTCATTCCCTTGTGTGTTGGGCTTCTCTACATGGATGTTTCATGATCTTATTTTTTCTTGCAAATGAGCGCTAATTAAAACGCCGATTTGCGTCATTTTTTAAAAGTTATAAAAGAAACAATTTCTTTCTTTTCAATTATCGGAGTGATAAATTCTTTAAAAGCTTTACATAAATCTCAATTCCCTTTTCAATTTCTTCCAAATAAATAAATTCATCAGCTGTATGAGACCGGGCAGAATCTCCAGGTCCGATTTTTAAAGAAGTACAGGGAATAAGCGCCTGATCAGAAGTAGTTGGCGATCCATAATAGCTCAAACCAAGCTCCAATCCTCGTTTTACCAAAGGGTGTTCTAGCGAAATATTGGATGAGTTTATGCGAGTTGACCGCGGAATAGCTTCCGAATTCTTAATATGTTCTTTGATGATAAGCAGCGCTTCTTCATTTTTATAGTACTCATTGGTGCGCACATCTACCACATACGAGCAATTATCCGGAACAACATTATGCTGTGAACCTGCATTAATAATTGTAACACTCATTTTTACGGGTCCAAGTAATTCACTTTTATTAGGAAATTGGAAGGTGCTGAACCACTCGATATCTTCCATGGCTTTGTAAATGGCATTTATACCTTCGTTTCGGGCTGCATGTCCTGAAACCCCAGCTGTTTTGCAATCGAGCACCATAAGACCTTTTTCTGCGACCGCCATTTGCATTTTGGTAGGTTCGCCCACAATGGCCAACTCAATAGGTCCCAATTCTCCTAAAATACTTTCAATGCCCCCTTTTCCCGAAACTTCTTCTTCGGCAGTAGCTGTATAAATTAAATTGTAAGGACGATCAGCAAGAGATTCAAGCTGTAAATAAGCCATCAGGAGAGAGACAAGACTTGCTCCTGCATCATTACTTCCGATACCATATAATTTTCCATCTTTTTCCAAAGGAGTGAAGGGATCTAAGGTCCATGAAGAAGCCGGTTTTACCGTATCGTGATGCGAGTTCAGTAAAATTGTGGGGAGAGTATCAGATAAATATGATTTAACCCATACATTGTTTCCATTTCGCTTAGGAGAAAGGTTATATGAATTAAGAAAATCGAATAGCACAGAAGCAGTTTTATCTTCTTCCCGGCTTAGGGAAGGAATAGAAATGAGTTTCTTCAGAAGATGAATGGCTTCCTCAAAATAATTGTTCATAATGACTTTCCCTGCAATAAATTCGGAAATATTAGCATTAAAAAAAGTAAACGATTTAGGATTATTTGCTAATCCCTTCCAATAAATTCTTTATCACTGTTTGTGCGGAGTAAACCCGATTTTCAGCTTCGGGAACAACAATGGAATTTGGACTGTCAATTACCTCATCGGTCACAATCATATTACGACGAACTGGGAGACAGTGCATAAAATAAGCATTATCCGTAAGCGCCATTTTTGGAGAGTCGACGGTCCAGGCGCGGTCTTTCGAAAGTATTTGCCCATATTCCTGGTAACTTGACCAGTTTTTTGCATAAATAAAATGTGCTCCTTCAAATGCTTTTTGCTGATTATATTCCAATTTGGCGCCTTGCATAAATTTTTCGTTCAGTTCGTAGCCTTTGGGATGCGTTACTACAACATCGTACCCGGCAGCGACCGTCCATTCGATAAACGAATTGGGAACAGCCTGTGGCAGTGCCTTGGGATGCGGAGCCCAGGTAAGAACAACTTTTGGCTTTTCAATTTTTTTATATTCCTCAATAGTAATTACGTCGGCAAAACTCTGCAAAGGATGACCGGTTGAAGCTTCCATACTAAAAATAGGGACGCCGGCATACTGAATAAATTGACCTATTACATTCTCGGAATAATCCAAGTCGCGGTTTTTTAACGATGCAAACGAACGGATACCAATCACATCAGCATACCGGCCAATTACGCCGGCAGCTTCTTTAATATGTTCTGCCTTATCGCCATCCATCACCACGCCGTATTCGGTTTCGATTTTCCAGCCTTCTTCATTTATATCGAATACAATGCAGTTCATTCCCAGGTTTTGGGCGGCTTTTTGTGTACTTAGCCTTGTTCGTAAACTGGAATTAAAAAACAGCAAGCAGGCAGTTTTATGCTTACCCATGTGCTCCAGTGAATAAGGGTTTTTCTTGATTTCGAAGGCTTCTTTCAGGAGCAGTTTCAAGTTGGCAACGTCGCGGATGGATGTGAAATGTTTCATTTTAGTCGTATGATTATGGTCGTAAGTCGCTATATTAATTTATTTATTTTATTTATTCCCGAACCTGTCCGTCGCCTCTTACAATCCATTTATAAGTGGTGAGTTCCTGCAAAGCCATGGGGCCGCGGGCATGGAGTTTCTGGGTGCTTATTCCTATTTCGGCTCCAAGGCCAAACTGAGCACCATCTGTGTAGGCTGTGGAAGCATTGGAGTAAACCGCAGCTGCATCCACTTGTTGAAAGAACTGGTTGATGCGATCCGCGTTTTCGCTGATGATTGCTTCGCTATGTTTTGAGCTATATTGATAAATATGATTCAAGGCAGACTCAAAACTAGGAACAGTTTTAACAGACATTTTATACGATAAAAATTCTGTACCATACGATTCAGCGGTTGCAGGTTGGAGTAAAGAATCAGGATAATGCCCTTTGAGTTTTTCCAACGATGATGGGTCAGCATAAATTGTAACATTTTTGCTTGCCAAATCTCTTGTTAACTGGGGCAAATCGCTGAGACGTTTTTCATGAATTATCAAACAGTCGAGAGCATTACAAACACTTACACGCCTCGTTTTTGCATTAAATATTATTGATTTTCCTTTATTGATATCGCCAAATTCGTCGAAATAGGTATGCACGATTCCCGCTCCGGTTTCGATTACCGGAATTTTAGAATTTTGCACTACAAAATCAATCAATCCCTGACTACCTCTGGGAATAATCACATCCACATAACCACGAGCTTCAAGCAAATCTTTAACTGCTTCCCGATCCGGGGGCATGAGGGCCAGAATATTGGGATTGATTTCAAACGATACCACAACTTCTTTAATAATTTTGGCAATAGCTTCGTTGGAGAACGATGCATCACTTCCTCCCTTGAGTATACATGCATTCCCGGCTTTGAGACAAAGGGAGAAAACATCGAACGTAACATTGGGGCGAGCTTCGTAAATAATACCAATTACCCCCATCGGATAACTTACTTTTGATATTTTCAATCCATTTGGCCGAACTTTTTCATCCAGTATTTTTCCCAAAGGAGATGGCAGCGAGGCCACATTGCGGATATCGGAAGCTATAGATTTAATTCTTTCGTCGGTTAGTTTCAAACGGTCATATTTTGGATCGGCAGTATCCATTTGATCCAAGTCTTTTTGGTTCTCCGACAGGATAAATGGTATCTGGCGTTCGGCCTCATCAGCCAGTGTTAGAAGGAGTTTATTAATTGTTTCCTCAGTCACCTTCACCAATTCGCGGCTGGCTTCTTTAACTCCCTGAAATATTTCCAAATATGCCATAATGGTTTGTTATATTTTTAACTATTGCTTTAACCACCCGGGGTCAAGCTATAGAACTTATGATTTCAAATACAAATAATCGTAATGTACTATCGGTTTCTGATTTTTCAATCCCATTTTTTTCAAAGCTGTCTCGGAATTATACTGCGATTTTCCAACCCCGATGTCATGTCCTTCGGGATCGATTATTTTCACTAAATCACCTTTCATAAATTCGCCCGAAATTTTTATTACTCCAATAGGAAGAAGGCTTGTGGCTTTGTTAGTCAGCAACGATTCCTTTGCTCCACTATTTATGAATATTTCGCCTTTTACGGATGCTTCGGAGTAGGCCAGCCATTTCTTCATCGGCGAAGCTTTTCGCCCGGGTTTGAAATAAGTTTGAACCAACGAAGGTTTGTTTTCCAGAATGTCTATCAAAATGTTCTCCCTGCTTCCATTGGCTAAATGAACAGGAGTTCCAGCACCGGCAACTTTTTTAGCCATGCTGAATTTCGTAATCATACCACCACGGCCAAAATTTGATTTAGTTGTGGAAATATATTTCGAAACATTCGTAAAATTACTGTCAATTACTGGAATTACGCTCGACCCTTCAGCTTTTGGGTCGCCATTATAAATGCCATCGACATTGCTGAGGATAATCATTGCTTCGGCATCCATCATGGAGGTAATAAGGCCTGCCAGTTCATCGTTATCGGTAAACATTAATTCCGTAACAGAAACCACATCGTTTTCGTTTATGATAGGCACAATATTATGCTCCAACAGTGTGTGAAGGCAGTTTCGGATATTTAAAAAATGCTGGCGGTCACGAAAATCTTCTTTGGTAACCAATACCTGCGAACAAATCATGCCGTGATTGGCAAAAAAATCGGAGTACTTCTGGATAAGTTTTACCTGACCCACCGAGGCCCAGAGCTGACGACACGAAACAGGATCGTTTCGTTTTATGCAGTCGATAATCTTTTTCCCCGAAGCAACTGCGCCCGATGAGACCAGTAGAATATCCACTCCTCTTTTCTTTAAAAATGCCATCTGATCTACCAAATGAGCAATTCGCTCTTCATCCGGCATTCCATCTGAGGAAGTCAAAACATTAGATCCTATTTTTATGGTGATGGTTTTGTACATTTTCAGTTGATAGTCGATAGCCAATAGTCCCTTGCCTCTATCGACAATGGACTAAAAAGCATATTATTTGTTTATTGTATAAAATATCTTCATTTGGTTTGCCAATATCTTGGTAAAGCCTTTTACATCGTCGCCGCTAAAAGCCATATTTTCTTCACCGTATTTGGCAAATTTTGCGTTCATTAAATCGTGTTCCGATTCAATACCAATCGTTTCGAAGCGATAGGGCAGAAGCTTTACAATAACTTTACCGGTAACATATTCCTGTGAGTCGTCGAGGAATTTTTCGATGTTTCGCATTACTGGTTCCAGAAATTGCGATTCGTGCACAAACATGCCATACCAGTTAGCAAGTTGTTCTTTCCAATATAATTGCCATTTGGTAAGTACATGTTTTTCTAGCAGATGGTGCGCTTTGATTATAATTAAAGGAGCGGCAGCTTCAAAGCCAACCCGGCCTTTAATTCCTATAATAGTATCGCCTACATGCATGTCGCGACCAATCGCATATGCCGAAGCAAGTTTTTCAATTTCGCGGATGGCATCTACCGGATTTTCAAAATTCTTTCCGTTTACACCCTTTACTTCTCCTTTTTCAAAATCAAGTGTTAAGATTTCTTCTTCTTCTTTGGTGGGTTGGGAAGGAAAGGCCTGGCTTGGTAAAGTCTGATTGGAGGTAAGCGTTTCTTTACCACCAACACTGGTGCCCCAGAGTCCTTTATTTATAGAGTAAGCAGATTTGGTCCAGTCGGCAACTACACCTTTGCTTTTTAGAAACTCAATCTCGGCCTCGCGCGAAAGTTTCATGTCGCGGATTGGAGTAATGATTTGTACTTCGGGGCAAAGAATGTGAAACGCCAGGTCGAAGCGTACCTGATCGTTTCCAGCGCCTGTACTGCCATGCGCAATATGTGTTGCATTAATTTCCCGGGCGTATTTTGCAATTGCAATGGCCTGAAAAACACGTTCTGAACTTACCGAAAGCGGGTAGGTATTATTTTTTAAAATGTTTCCAAAAATAAGGTACTTAAGACACTGCTGATAGTAATCGAGGGTTACATCGAGGGTTTTATGCGAGGATACACCCAAGCGGAATGCTTTAGCTTCAATTTCTTTTAATTCTTCCGGTGAAAAACCCCCGGTATTTACAATGGCAGAATGAACTTCCAACCCTTTTTCGTCGCTTAAATATTTTGCGCAATACGAGGTGTCCAATCCTCCACTGAATGCCAAAACTACTTTTTCTTTCATTTCTACTTACTAATTAAAATGTTACGTATAGATACAAAAAAAACCTGCTGGTGAAGGCAAGTTTTATCAATTTTTTCGACAATAAACTAAAATACCTTCACCGGGAACAATAACTGCGCCTGTTGCGAGGGAACCTGAATATCGGACGAATAACCATATTTTTTATTTTGGTTGGTAAAGTAAAAGAAAATTTCCCATTTATAAAAGGGTTAAACGTGAATATTATGACAAAAATCATGAGGTCTTATATGCCCTTTCAGAAAGATTTGCAATTAGGGAACTCTATATTTTATACCTTTTTTGCATATTCGTTGAATAGTTTTAACAAGTATAGTATGAGAAAATTACTTAAAGTTGGATTTATTTTTTTTTGTGTTTTTAATTGTCAATTTCTCAACTGTCAGAACTATCATGCTGATTTGATGAAAGAGGCTAATAAAGCCCTAAATTTTGGAGAATATGCCCTTGCGGATTCAATTTACAGTTTGTGTGTTTCAAAAAGTTTAAATGGAGATATATACTATAACAGGGCAATTGCACGAATAGGCCTAAATGATACTTGTGGCTATTGTAGTGATTTGGAAGTGGCTTCTTTCAATTTCTTTGATAAGGAAGCAATGAAGTTGTATCAGAAACATTGCATGAAATCTAGTGATACTGTTTATTTTACTAAAGACTACTTCAGGGTTACAAAAGATCAAAAATTTAGATTTTACGATGTTACTAGAAGCACTATGTGTGACAAGTATATTCGTTTTGAAGTACATGACAAGACTAAAAAGATTAAGGTTTTCACATTAAATATGAATAATCTTTCGACAGCTGTAAATCATGTATCAGCTACTATTGATTGCATAGCAAGAGCCTATATAATTAATGATACAACATTTTTTCATGAATATAGAGATGTAACAATGAATGATATTATTGATCCGCAAATTCAGATCTTCAAAAAAAATCTTAAGAGCTATATCTCTTCAAATTACTCTAGCCTGAAAAATAACCAAACAGATATTCTCTCATTAAATATTAATATTCTGTTAACCGCAGAAGGTAAAGTTAGGGTTAAAAATGTTGGTGAAATTAGAGGGCATAATCCAAATTTCGCAAAGATGACTGAACTAAAAGCCGGTATAGTAAAAGCTTTTAATAATATTTCCAGATTAGATCCGACATTACTTATTGGTAAGCCAATAAATTTTGAGAATGGTTATGTGTTCGAATTTTAATTGATCTATTAGTAATTATAGGTGTTAGAAACAATTAGCATATTACCCTAAAATGTTCCTATGCAAGCTTACCTTTCCTTTTTTGATAAATTAAATAAGCTAATTGAAAATGTTGGTTACGAAACCAAGTATAAACTGGCATTGAATATATGCCAAAAACTTTATCCTGATTTTGTAAATTATGCTTTTAAAAATAATTCTGGGGATGCAGCATTATTGAAAGATGCAATTGTTTTTTGCGAACAATCGCAGAGCGAAAGTATTAATCTAGAAATGCTCGATAATTTGATTTTAAAAATCGCTAGCATTATTCCCGATAGCAACGATTTTTTGAATTGGAATGTTTCCTATGCTGTTAATGCGTCTACTGCCGTTTTAGAATTATTGAGTTTCTTAAAAGACTCCAAAGACGAGCATATTTCTGAAATTTGCTCGCTACAGATTGACAGTATTGATTTTAAAATTGCAGAGGCGAATGAAAATATTTCTGACGATGGGATATTCAAACATCCAATGATGTTGGAAACAATGAAAGAAATATTGGACCAGATAATATAGCCTCATTATCTACCATCGGGAAATCGTTTCTTGGTTTTCCTGCTGAGAAAGACAAATTTTGATATGAGAATCTCAGAATTAATTTATCACAAGCTTTGTCTTATGCTGTTTTGTTTTTCCAAACGCCTGGATCAAATAGCAACCTGGATTCAAATCGGGTGCAAATGTAAAATCCTGTCCCTGAAATTTCGGAACTTGCATAGTTAATATTGATTTTCCTTGCATGTCGGTAATCTTAATATGCTCAATTTCTTCAGGCAGGTTTTTAAGGGTAATTTGTTCGTTTGCCGGATTAGGAAATATTTCCAGTATATCATCCTTTGATAGAGAAGCTGTTGAATTGATAATCTTGCTTCCATTATCAATTAAAACGTACACCACCGCTAGTTTTGGAAGTTCGATTTTTATCTCACTTCCTATTACCGAAGACTTTGCAATAATAGTTTCGTAGTTTGCCGGACCACCTCCATCGAAGGTTGTGGTTTCTCCATTTACATATACTTTTCGAGAAAAATCCCCATTATCGGTTCCTCCGGTTAATGTATAGGTATAAAAGCGATCGCCGGTACCAAAGTTATCCAGAATAAGATTTGCTACCTGGGTAGTTCTGCTGGTATTGATTAATGCAATACCTGCCTGTCCTGAGCTAAAACGCGATCCATAAGCTACAATATTGCTGTTACCAGTGGCCGTAGTTTTAACCATTACATCGCCAAAATATTTCTGAAAATAATACATATAATAAAAAGCTGGTCGTGGATTTCGTTTGGGATCTCCGGTAACATCACCCGAGGAAAATAATCCATGATCGTTACCATTATCCCAACCATTCGAAAAATCCCAACGGCAAGCAAGGCCATACTTGTTTTGAATTATTTTTCCCAATACCAGGCCGGCATGAACTCCACTGATGTAAGATGCACTTTGCTTCGACCCCACAGCAAAAATATTCCATTCGGTTAAAGCAACAGGAGCTGAAGTTTTCCCAACTTTTTTTAATTCATCGGTAACATAGTTATCGTATTCATCCGTTTTGGAATAAGAATTTAAAATGGTTTCTACGGTCGAATTTTCATTATAAGGAGTGTAGTAGGAATGGACAATGTAAAAATCAGCTTTATTAGCTACTCTTGGAAAAAGGCCTGAATTCCAGTTTTTCTGAATGTTATCGTACGTAACCAGCGATTCCATTGCCACCACGCCAATCTTAATATCAGAGCCAATTTCCTGTGCAGCTTTTTTCATGGAATCGATAAATACAAGGCAATGCTGACCATATAAATCACCTGATATATATTCGGGTTGGCCGTCCTTATTCAATGATTTGTCAATTTTGTATCCTGCCTGCCAGCTTCCAAAATTTTCGTTCCCCAGTTCCCAGAATTTAGTACGTCCTTTATCGTAACGCACCCAATTTGCTGCGTAGTGGGCCGCGTTCGAAACTGGGTTACTGCTTGTTCCGTAGCGGGCGTAACTGTAGTTGATACAGATAATACCATGGGAATTGGTGTTTTTCACAAGACTATAAAATGTATCGACTGACATAGTCCACGATTCATTATTTTTACCATACCAGGGATCAATACCCGCAGCTGGAATATTCGCAGGCCGATCGCCTTTTGCCTTGTCCCAGAAATAGACATTCGATAAATTGCCCCCAGGCCACCGGATTACATTCGGACTAAGATTACTGATATTCTTCATAAGCTCAGGCTCATTGGTCATGGTGCCGGAATATACATTGGCGTTATTGCCAAAAACGAATTTCGATACTTTAGTAACCGTATCTGAAAAATTTATACGTATCGTGGAAGTTGGAACCAATGATGTTAAATTGACATCTGTATATGCTGGAGCAGATATTTGTTTTGGCACCCAGCTATCAAGAAAAAAATCTTGTGTGGATTGCGCTGTTATGCTTCCCGCATATGCAATTAGCAATAGAGATAGAATTCTGAATTTCAAAGTTGTCATTTTAATTATTCTGTTAATGTATAATTGAATATCAGAAGGCAATGTGGCAAAGGGAATTAAATTGAGATGTTTGAACAAATGTTTTTTCTTCCCGCAAATATATAAATCCTTAATTATCCTTTTAGCAAATGGGATGGAATGCTGAAAATTCTAATGAAATTATAAGCAACAAAAAAGGCTGCCCGATGGAGCAGCCTTTCTGAAATTACCAATTTAATATTTTATGGAAATCGTATTCTTCCGGATTGGGTACAAATTTTTTAGCAGCGCGATAATCTTCTTTTACAATGTAGTGAAGATTATTTGCAAAAACCAGTTGCACTTTTTGTGAATCGATATTTACCAGGCGTGGACGAACTTTTCCTTTTTCATCTTCCACATCTTTCAGGAAAAGTGGGGTAACATCGCCTACACGATCGATTGTGACCATGCAACCCGAAATGCCTTTACTGAATAGGTTATAAACACCTAAGCCGAGCAAGGTTGCATACGATAAATCGTAAGCGATTGGACGGCAGCAGCGAAGTTCATAGCCCATTTCGTTTGGACGGCTTTTCACCTTAATGCGTAGGTCTTTCAACTTCTGTTGAACCAGCATATTAAAGATGTGCGATTTACTAACATTTCCTAATTCAGGATGTCCGTGGTCGTCGTAAGTAAAATTAATACCAGTATCGATAATATCCTGGTCGCTCATAAAATGGAAAACACCTTCTGAAATAATAGCACAACCATGCTCTAATCCCATAATCCGTCGTTTTACCATCGATGAGATTATCAGGTTGGTAATCTTTTCAAAGGTAATTTTGGTTTTATTAAACATTTCCGGAATAATAATCATCGGATAGTGACAGGAAGTACCAATGCCAAAGGCAAGGTGACCAGCTTCGCGGCCCATTGCCGAGATTACGAACCAGGTTCCGCTGGTACGGGCATCTTCGTATATGGTACTGGCAATTCGAACACCTTCTTCTTTAGCAGAATGGTATCCAAATGTTGGGAATCCTTCCGGAAGAGGCAAATCATTATCAATAGTTTTTGGAACGTGAATGTTCGCCACATTCATTTTCTTTTCTATTAAATATTTAGATAATCGGTTGGCGGTTGATGCGGTATCATCCCCTCCAATAGTTACTAAAAGTTTAATATTATTTTTTTCGAAGAAACTTGTTTTGAACTCATCATCCTTTGGTTTGTAACGACTCATTCGTAATGCAGAGCCACCACGACTGAAGATATTGTCGGCATAATCAAAATCGAGGAATTCGTAATCAGGCTCTTCAGCAAATAAGCTTTTATATCCGCCATGAATTCCAATAACATTATACCCATTGTTAATAAAAATCTTCGTTACTGAACTGATAACGGTATTT
>JAIFLU010000261.1 GCA_020048915.1 Bacteroidota bacterium
AATAAAAAAACTTCCCGACTAAAAGCCGGGAAGTTAGATTTTTTTTGATTTCCAGTTGTTAGATTGTTGATGCACCTGCAAATAGAGCGCCCCAGAAAGCAAAATAGAAAATGATCCCTACAACGGCGGATGCTACGCAACCCCAAAGAGCTTTCTTGGTTTCTTCTTTGTCTTCGGTAATCAGGTAAACGATTAATAAACCTACCAAACCTAAAATACAACCCCATAAGAAAGAAGGGATTCCAAGTGGTGGCTCACCATTTACAGAAAAAGGACTTGTAGAACTTACCTCAAAAGAAGCATCTATTTTACCTTGTGCCATTAAATCGTCAGCCGAAACAGTTGGGTTCTGGCTAATTAATTGTTCCACCTGGCTCATGTCAGATACAGCCGATTGAACTTTGGCTTTGTCATACGAAAACAGTTCGGAGTCGTTAGCCATAACCGAACCAAAAGCAAATGCGCTAACACACAATACGAGAAAGAGTTTTTTCATAAAAATAAAATTTTACTGGTTAGTAAAACAAAAAATAATTCCACGTTAAAGATACTATGTTTGTTTAAAAATGCAAGGAGTGATTGTTTTTTTTATAATCCTGAGTATTGCATCATTGCAAATAAGTAAAATACTCCTATAATTGCATAGGTAGTAATACATCCATAAAATGCTTTTTGAAGTTCTGCTTTGTCCTTGTCGGTCATGATGACCACAATAACCATTCCTACCACCCCAAACACACACCCCCAGAGAAAGGATGGTATTCCCAAAGGAGGTTCTGATCCAAAACCAAAAGCACTCTTGAATTGATTAAAAGTTACAGCCTCAATTTGTCCTTTTTCAACTAAATCGAGGGGGTCTGATGCAGGATTATCGTTAATGATTTTTTCGACCCTGTTCAAACCATTCAACGCATTATCGACCCTGGTTTTATCGTAAGAGAACAAATCCCGATCGGACGCTTGCAGTGAGGGAATAAAAAAGAATGCAACCAAAAATAAAATAAAATACTTCATACGGATAAAGGTTGGTTAATTATTCCATAAAACTACTATTCCGTTTTAAATATCAATCTTTGTGAGGGTATCATTTCCATGAAAAGGCATTTTTGGGCAATGGAGGCTTCAATTATTATGTTCAAATAACCAAATTTAGCATTAACACTCCTATCTGCCCAACCGTGCTGACAATAAATTCCATCACGGTCCAGGTCATAAAGGTTTGTTTAATGGAAAGATTGAAATATTCCTTAAACATCCAGAATCCGGTATCGTTAAAGTGAGAGATCATAAGGCTGTCTGTTCCAGGATTAAAATGACCACTTCAAGTGCAACATTCATTCCTGTGTTTAATCCTATTAAAAAAAGCTTAAAAATTATTAAAACATATTCTAAATGCAGACGTAATAGCAAAACATTCTATTTAACATTTTAATTAACCAAAACACTTACATGAAAAAAATTTTACTCTTAGCTATTTTAGCTTTAAGCCTTAATGGAATTATTCAGGCACAAAACGAAACTTACAAATCGACTTTTTGCGTGAATGGCGGTTTTAGTTTAGTAGGGTCACTGATCTCGGCTGCAAACGGCGAAACATCAGCAGTGCCAGCTATACAGGTTACCTACGATTATGGTATTTCAAAATGGTTCAGTTTGGGTGGAGCAGCTTCTTACCAAGGTATGAAAATTAATTACACCGATCTTACTTATGGTGATTATAAAACAACAATAAAGCGTTTGAATTTTGGTTTACGTGCGCTTTTTCATTATGCTAATTCTGAAAAAGTTGATTTGTATTCGGGTTTAAGGTTAGGGTATACCAATTGGAATATCAGCACTAATTCAAAAGATCCTGCTTACGACGCTGATGATGTATTATCGAAAGCAGGCGGTTTTGCGCCTCAGGTTATTTTATTTGGTTTTAGAGGATATTTTACCGATCATATCGGTTTAAATTCTGAATTAACAGTTGGTGCCCCCCATTATTTTTCAATAGGGGTAAACTATAGATTCTAGGTTGTAACGATTAACATTCAGGGATCTTTCTGAACGTTAGTTGCAAGACAATAACACTATTTAATAGCTTCAACAATTATTCTTAACCGATTAGTTGTTGAAGTTTTTTTTGCTTTATAAAATCCAGTTTAGAGTCAGAACACCCAACAAACCAGCTAAACTCACAATACATTCCATCACAGTCCAGGTCATAAAGGTTTGTTTAATGGAAAGGTTGAAATATTCTTTAAACATCCAGAATCCGGTATCGTTAAAGTGCGAAAACATAAGACTTCCCGATCCGGTTGCCAGTACTACCAGTTCGGGCGAGACACCGGTACCGGTTACCAGAGGAAGGATCATCCCTGCTGCCGTAATAGTTGCCACCGTTGCCGAGCCTAATGCCAGTCGCAAAAGCGCTGCCGTACCCCAAGCCAGGATTAATGGAGAGGCATCAATTTTTTGGGCAATAAATTCGATATACTTCCCAACACCACTATCTATCAAAACCTGTTTGAAAGCACCCCCGGCAGCAATTATTAAAACAATGAGCGCCACACTTCCAACAGAATCGGTTAGGCTTTTCATTACTTTATCCATGCTTTTGCCACGACGGGTCCCTAATGTATAGATACCTATCATCACAGCAAAAAATAAGGCGAAATTGGGATCGCTGATAAAAGTAAACATACCCGAAAGCTTACCGGTTGTTCCAACAAACAAATTATAAAGCGCTCCGGTTACCATTAAAATTATTGGAATTAATACGGTGAAAAGACTTATCCCGATTTTTGGCAGCTCCTCTTTTTTAAACTCCCTTGGTGTAAATAATTCCTTGGGCGGTTGTACAATCATTTTTTTATAAAAACTAGCTAAAAAAGGACCTGCCAGTGCAATGGCCGGAATTGCAATAATTATCCCATACAATAAGGTAAGGTTTACATTGGCATGAATCATTGCTGCCACAGCCGTTGGAGCAGGATGTGGCGGTAAATATCCATGAGCTACCGATAACGTGGCACAAAGAGGGATCCCCAGGTAAATGAGAGGAAATTTTGTAGTAGAAGCAAACGTATAAACAAGCGGTATAAGAACCAGAAAACTTGCATTATAAATCATGGGCAATCCAATGGCAAACCCTGTTAGCATAAGGGCTAACGGCAATCGTTTTTCTCCAAAAATAGAAATAAACCAATAGGTAATTGTATGGGCAGCTCCACTTTCTTCAATAAGTTTCCCCAGCATTGCACCAAATACTATTATTAATACAATTTTTCCCATGGTTTCGCCCACACCTGTTAAAACAGAAGCAAGAATATCGGTCAGGTTCATCCCGTTGAGCAACCCGAGGATAAAAGAGGTAATAAGCAATGCTATGAAAACATTCCATCGCAATTTCGAAACAAGGACCAGAAGTATAATTATTCCCAGAAGTACAATCAGTAGTGGCATAAGCAGTTTATTTGTTTAGTTCCAGAATGGTAGTAAAGGTCTCGTCAACCACTTTCGACATTCTATAATAATCGAGCGTTTCGGGAGTATCGAATATGGTATGATAATTCGAATTTCTATAAAAAGCCGAGTTTGTTATCATCACTGAATTATACCCAAACTCCCAGTAATTTCGATGGTCGGAAAAATCAACCCCGGGAAGAAATTTTGGAGCCCGGAAAAACTTTGTTTCAATGGTTGCATTTTTTCGGATACTTCGATTAAATTTTCTACCAAAAGACCCATTTCCAAATTTTTGAACAATGGTAATATAATTGCCCGTATTCCCATAAAACCACTTCAAGAACCCAACCGGATATTTTTGCGAGTGTGGCAGGTCGGTAAAGTATCCAATCATTTCCAGGCAAATCATTCCCTGTACTGATATTTTATTATCTGCCAAATATCTCGCATGAATATAACTTCCCATATTTTGTGTCTTAAAGTAAGGAGGTTCTTCGAGCGAGTAGGCAACAAAATCGATTCGGTATTTTAATGTTTGACTTTTGAGCAACCGCGCCAATTCAAGCAACCCCGCAACTCCACTGGCGTTATCATCAGCACCGGCCTGGTTTCCGCAAACATCGTAATGCGCCCCTATAATTATCCGTTTTGCATTTTCAGGGCCAACCGAGCATATAATATTTCGAAACTTTCTCCCCTCCACCTTAAATCCCTGAATAGAAACCCTATTTGAAATTTTCAGAAATTCATCGCGAATGTAGTCAGCACTCTTATTCAAAGTTGTGTTATCGAGGTATGTTCTATATCCGTTATTTTTTGCCAACGCATACACATGCTTTTTTAACAACAGACTATCAGAATACCCTAAATTTTCCCCCGATTTTGGAGAGACGCTAACGCAGGATGTAATGTTAAAGAATACAATACTTCCCAAAAATAAAATTCGGAGATAGCTCATTCGTCGTTAGTTTGCAAGAATTGACCCATTTTGCTTCCGTTGCAAATTATCACATTTTTTTGTTAAATGAATGGAGCAATAAACTATTTTGGAGCAATTGCCCTATCGTAAAACTCTTTTTGAAGCAACAGGGTTTGCGCATCGGCTTTTACCGAACGAATCATTTTCACCAATTGATCGGTATTAAAGCTGTAAATATATTCACCCAATTCTTTGGCTGCCACTTTACCATCGCCCGAATAGTGATTTGGAAATTTTGCGTACCACCAAATACCTGTATAGGCAAAATCAAGTTTTAAACGGTTTTGGTCTTCGCCACTCTGGCTGTTTGCTGCATCCAAATGCACCAGGTCGGGACGGTGGGTTAACATGGTAGCAGTTTCCGTTTCGCCGGCATGTTGGTCGGGGCCTTTACTTTTTCGCATCGACTTAATTTTTTGATTGTATTCATCATTTTCATCGGGAGTAAAGAGGTACACAGCATAGTTTTTTTTAGAAGCAAGCTGCGACTGACAAAAATATGGGAGGAAACTATTATTCCCTCCATGACCGTTTACCAAAATAATTTTCTCGAAACCATTCCGGGCAAGTTCATCGCATGTTTCCTGCAAAATATTCCAAACTAACTGGTTGCTGTATGCTATAACGCCGGGTTGATGTTTTGCTTCAAAAATTTGTCCGAAATAATATTGGGGGAAAACTACTGCATATTCAGTAGATACCGCACGGCGGGTTAATTCGCGCGATTCGAGCAGATCAGTCCCAACAGGCAGATGCGGCCCGTGTTTCTCCAATATTCCTAAAGGAATGATGCAAGTTTTACCTGATAACTGGATAGCTTCGGCCATTTGTGGCGATGTTAGTTCTTCGAAATAAAAAGGAATAGTTGGCTTTTGGGAAAAAACCAGGGATACGATTCCTAAAAACACAACAGTCAGATAGGTTCTCATAGTAGTTAGAGTTGATGAATAACTTCAAAGTTATAAATTTTGCTACTCTGAGAAAATCCAATAGCAGAATTATAATTGATAAGAACAAAAAAACCGGGAAAATTCCCGGTCTCTTTCAAAAATTAAACATCAATTCTATTATTATTTTTTAAGCAAGTCGCGAATTTCGGTTAACAGTTTTTCTTCGGTCGAAGGAGCAGGAGGAGGTGTAGGTTTGGCCTCTTCTTTCTTTTTCAGCCGGTTAAGCCCTTTCACTAATAAAAAGATAGCAAAAGCCACAATTAAAAAGTCGAAAATTACCTGAACAAAATTTCCATAATTTAATGTTACCGCCGGATTTTCTCCTACAGCAGCCTTCATTACAACTTTCAAATCGGTAAAGTTTACCCCACCAATGAGTAATCCAAGCGGAGGCATAATAACATCGTTTACAAGGGAGGTGACAATTTTACCAAATGCGGCTCCAATAACAATACCAATTGCAAGGTCGATTACGTTGCCACGCATGGCAAATTCTTTAAATTCTTTAAATACAGCCATCGTTTTAGTTTTAGGTGAATAAAATAATAGGGGTAATTTGGGTTTCTGTTTATTCTTAAAGTATTTTATACAATATCAATAAATTAGAATTTATATGAAAATCCTATTCCCAATACTTCTTTGAATTGAACTCTAGCCGGTAATGTGTTTTTATATTTTACATCATAATCGTATAGTAGATGAGTGGATATACTTGCGCTGATATATTTATTTACCTTCATCGAAAGAAGCATTTCCCAGCTAATATCTATGTTTTGAGGATCTTTAATATAATTAGAGAAGGCATCGAATTTAGTAGCAAGGTTAACATTGGTCATGATATCTTTTTGGTAGGCAATCCGGAAATATCCCCCAAATTCACTGCGCGATTTTTTACCGGGATCGACACCATAAGCCCCTGCATCCGAAAGATCATTGTCATTGACTATTGTAAGTTTGCCGGTGAGCGGTGCAATAAAGACCGTTAGGTTATTCCCCGGTTTATAGTCCATACCAATGGCAGCAACCAGATAAGCTGGCGCTAAAAATTTGGAGATTTTAACCGAATCGTTTGGGTAATTATACCCCGGCATAAATTGAGTCTTAAAATTTAATAGCCCGGAGTAGTACCAATTTTTAGAAGCATTGCGTCCCAATTTTGTTGAAAAATCAATTTTATCGTCTGTTTTTCGGGCTTGAGAACCTTGATTTAAGATACCATACCCAAGATCCAGGGTATTATCCCAGGTGAGGTTTCCTTTTTTGTAGTTTGCAAAATAATTAATCAAGCCATTGCCCGAAACTGAATTTTCGCCCCCGGCAGCCCAGTTTGACAAAGATGTCTGCCCGAAATTTACCATGATAATACCTCCGGTTTCCCAACCATCGGTGCTATCAATGCGTTGATCGCGTAGTTTCTTTTCAGGATCTACCACCTGCGAGAAAGCAATGTAACTGAAAAATAAAGCAGAAAAGGTTAAGAATAATTTTTTCATTCGTACTAATTTTAGGTTAAGGGTTATTTCACCCAAAGAGATAACAGCAGGTTAAATTTTATTAATTACGACAACAGCAGCAATGTTATTTCTTCAAGGCGAATTTTAATTTGCCGATATTAACAACGAAATTTAAGAATTTGTTTAATATATGCCCTAAAATTAACCATCAATTTAATAAAATGCGAAAGCCGGGCTGAAAAATCAGTCCGGCTTTCGCATTTTACTGGTATCTTATTTTTATTGGGCAGCTACAGCCATTTCCAATAATTTACTGCTGATTTTTAATCCGCTTTTTTCGATGGTATTACGGTTTACCTCGAAACGCTGTTTGCCTTCGTCAATCACAAAATTAATTCCAGCTCCTTTGTCTACCATACCCGATTTATCAGTAATCATTAAGGTACTTTTTCCCTGAAATTTAGATACTAAATCGGGGAATTGGTTAATGAATGAACGATTAACATACAATAACTGACAACTTGAAACATCCGCAATGTTGCTGAATTGCTTTACTACTATTTTTTGTGAACCAACAAATTTGCCTGAAGTTAATTCGGTTAAATCAGTCACAATACTCCCCGAGCCAAGAACACCGATTACAAAATCGCCACTGCCGGTGGAAGGCCACTCAATATACCTGGTAAAATTATACATAAACAGCGCTTGATACTTTGATGCACTTGTTTGACAATACACTGCCGCACTAATCATTACCGCTACTATTACTACAGAAAGCTTTTTCATATAAATCTTTTTAAGTTGTTTTAATGTTTTGCCTTTAAATACGGGAATTATACCAATGGGTTACAAGCTGTATCGGCAAACAATTAAAACTAAGAGATTAAATGAAATGTAACATGTTAATAATTAGGATATAATATAGGGTAAAACAAAAAAGGTGATATTTCTCACCCTTGATTATTAATGAATTAGGCTGCAATGCTTTATTGACGGTATTTCTAGGAGCTAATACTTCCATTTTAATCACTCCCGGAGTTATCTCCCCTTCCCTTTATAAAGTTATTGTAAGCGTGAATTAACAAGCAAGCTAGCTCTGACCTAATGCTTTCTTAATAACAGTTTCGATGTTGGTAACAAGTTCTTCTGCTGTTTGGTTAGCAGGCTCAATAGGGTCTAACACAGTATAGTTTAAAGTAACCCCAACGCTAATTAATGCGGATTTGTTTGGTTGGAGCTTCCAATTACCATCGATTACAAATGGCACTATAATAGCAGAAGGAACTGCTTTTAAGAGGGTACGTATTCCTCCTGGCTGAAAGCTTTTCATTTTACCTTTTTCGCTTCGGGTACCTTCCGGGAAAATGCACACTGCCCACTTATTTTTTTCGACGCGTTCCCCCAATTTTATTAACTCACGAATTGCCTGGGAACCATTCTTCCGATCAATTATAGCCGAACCTCCATGCCGAAGATTATACGAAACACTGGGGATATTTTTTGCCAACTCAGCCTTCGAGATAAATTTAGGATGATGGCACCGAAATCCCCAAACAACAGGTGGAATATCCCAGGCGCTTTGATGGTTCGATACTATTATTAAAGGTCTTCCGGTTGGGAGCTTATCAAATCCTCTAAAACGAATTCTTGAACCTACGATATAAAAACTTTTAATAATAAGATAATTCAATATTTCGACTGATCGTTTATGCGCGGAATATCCCCATACATTGAGGCATATAACCTGAACCACATGAAATATCAGGAGTAAAAGTCCAAAAACTATATAAAAAATCGCCGTTAACGGGTAAGAAAGCAGTTTTTTCATTCGTATATTATTTGTTTTTATAAGGTCTCATGGAACCCACCTATTAAAAAATAACACGCATACAAGATTATGTTCTATAAACATGTGGGTTTCATTTCTATTATTCCATTTCTAGATTAGGCAAATGAACAAAAAAAAGGTGAAACTGGCTATAAATACTTCCTAATTTCAAACCACTTTCAGGTAATTCAGCCATTCGTAAAATTCGAGGATTGTATAGATAGGGCATCTGATTAACGAAGATTTGTAAGTGTTTATTGCCAAATTCAATACTGAGCCTACTCCGAAAAGTCAAAAATTCAATGAATTTCATCTGTTTTACCTCTAACCCCCCAGGGAACCATCTGAAAATCATAGAATTTATAAGTCCCCCAAATGGGGGATTAGGGGGTAAGGGACATTTTGAAGTTGACTCAGTAACGGAAACTAAATTTAAAAATTGACCAGGCAATAAAGGCTTCACTAAAAATTCAGAACTGTTTCGCTCATAATTTGTTTTTTTTCGGATAGATTTACACATTATAAACGCTCATTTCCTTGAATCAGAAAATTCTTCTCCTAACACCGCCCTTTACTCAGTTAAATACGCCATACCCTGCTACGGCCTATTTAAAGGGATTTTTGAATACGAAAAATATCCCGTCGTTTCAGGCCGATTTAGGAATTGAGGTTATCCTATCTATATTTTCTTATAAGGGATTAAATGTCCTTTTTAATAAAATTGTAGAAAATGAAATAACTCTTTCGGATAATAGCCGACGGATTATTTCGCTTCGACATGAATATAGTAAAACAATTGATTTAGTTGTTTCTTTTTTGCAGGATAAAAATCCGTTACTAGCTCATGTTATCTGCGAAGGAAACTTCCTGCCCGAGGCATCGCGCTTTGACCAACCCGACGATTTGGAATGGGCTTTTGGAACCATGGGTAACCACGACAAGGCAAAGCATCTGGCAACATTATATCTGGAAGACCTGTCGGATTTGATAGTAGAAGCGATTGATCCTCATTTTGGATTCAGCCGGTATGCCGAACAACTTGGCCGATCTGCCTCTACTTTCGATGAACTGGATTTAACGCTGAATCAACCTGTGAGTTTTATCGATTCAATTCTATTTGAAACACTTCAGCATAAAATAGCCCTTTTTCAACCAACAGTAGTTGCAATTTCGGTTCCATTTCCCGGAAACTTATACTGCGCTTTCAAATGTGGACAGTGGCTAAAAAAGAATTTCCCGGCAATAAAGATAATTCTTGGTGGAGGATTTGTAAATACCGAGCTTCGATCGTTATCCGATATCCGGGTATTTAATTATGTCGACTTTATTACACTCGACGATGGGGAGGCTCCGTTATTCAACCTTTTAGAATATTTTGAAGGTAAACGCAGTATCCAGGAACTGAAAAGAACCTTTTCGACAGAAAACAATGCAGTAGTTTTTTATGATGGTTCTAGCGAAAAAGACTATTCGCAACGGGAAACCGGAACTCCCGATTACTCCGATTTGCTGCTCGACAAATACATTTCGGTAATAGAATTGGTTAACCCCATGCACCGCTTATGGAGCGATGGAAGGTGGAATAAACTTACACTGGCACATGGCTGTTATTGGGGACGCTGCACATTTTGCGACACATCGCTCGATTATATAAAACGCTACGAACCCAGCACTACCAGCTTATTATGCGACCGTATTGAGGAAATTATTGCAAAAACCGGCCAACACGGTTTCCATTTTGTAGATGAAGCCGCCCCTCCAGCTTTGCTAAGGTCGCTTGCAATTGAAATTATTCGCAGAAAAATTATCCTGATTTGGTGGACCAATATCCGTTTCGAAAAAAACTTCAGCCGCGACCTGTGTATGTTACTGAAAGAATCTGGTTGTATTGCTGTTTCCGGAGGGTTGGAGGTAGCATCGGACAGGATTTTACATCTTATAAATAAAGGAGTGAGCATTGCCCAGGTAGCCCGTGTGACTGATAATTTTACGCAAGCGGGCATTATGGTGCATGCCTATCTGATGTATGGCTTTCCAACTCAAACTGCACAGGAAACCATTGACTCGCTCGAAGTAGTAAGGCAACTCTTTATGAACGGATTGATACAATCGGGTTTTTGGCATCATTTTGCTTTAACAGCACATAGTCCCGTGGGACTGAATCCACACCAGTTTGATATTGTTCGGGAAACCACCGAACCAGCCCCATTCGCCAATAACGATCTTACCTTTACTGATCCAACCGGTTGTGACCACGAACTATTCAGCGAAGGATTAAAAAAATCGCTTTATAATTTTATGCACGGCGTTGGTTTTGATTTCCCATTAGGCGATTGGTTCGATTTTAAGGTACCCGGAACTAAAATTCCTCCAAAATTAATTCACGAGGCAATAACATTTAGGGAATTGTCTCCAATTAGTCCGCACTCAATAATACTTTGGCTAGGAAACGTCCCGGAGGTGCGGTATTTTAAAAAGAATAAAAAAGGGAATGTTTACGAAATGGCCGAGTTGGTAATTGATAACAAGAAAAAAAGAATTGTAATTCAGGTTTCGAAAGAAACAGGTACCTGGTTAAAAGAAATACTGCCAACTCTTTCTGTAAGCGAACCTGAAATAAAAACATATGCCCAATTCGAAAAGGAATTTACCGAAAGCAATCTGAGTGATTTCGATTTATTTTGGAGTAGCAAATCCATGCAGGAATTGAGGGAGAATGGCTTGTTGGTAATATAACCGAAAACTAGTTTTAAAAAAGCTGTCAGTGTTTATTAGACGCTGACAGCTTTTTATATGAATAAGAGTCCCTTATATCTACTTAAGCGTGGGCTTATTTTCTCCCCTTAATTCGCTTCTAACCAAAATGCCTGACGGGTTAAGCATATTTAAATCCCATCCGCCGGTAGCGCTTGCTCCGGGTTTTAGGGCAGCCGATGATTCTTTTTTATCGCATACCGACCAGTTACACCAACTCAATTGATGTTTATCGCAGAAATCCCACCACAAGCGTGATTCTTCGTAGTTTACATCGCCATCGCCGTTAGCAAATACAGTTCCGAATTCGGTAACAAACAAAGCAATCCCATTTTTAAGCGCTGCATCTGCTTTATTGCGTAAATCCTGTTTGTGGGTTGCTGCATAATAATGCAAGGCATAAGCAATATTGTCTCCCTTAATAGGGTTTAAGGAGGCTTCGTCTACGTCTTGCGACCAGGTTCGGGTTCCACAAACAATGATATTTTTGGTGTCGTACTTTCTAATGGTGGCAATTACCGCTTCGTGATATGGTTTGATGGAATCTGCCCACGACACATTATTTAACGGCTCATTGTACAGTTCATATATAATATTGGGGTATTTCCCATATTTCTGTGCCATTTCGGCAAAGAATTTTTGCGATTGTGCCGTATGGCGCTGACCGTGATGGTCGTGCCAATCGATAAGTATATAGAGTCCGAGCTTTATGGCAGCGTTAACAGCAGAATCAACCTTCTGTTTTTCCCGTTCCGGATTAGTGAGGTATCCGCCGCCTTCGACAGCCATGGCTGCGCGGACAATGGTGCATTTCCAATCGTCGCGCAACCACTTTATCGCACTGTAATTATAATACTTTCCAATTTCCTGGCTCCAAAAAAGTGACATGCCTTTCAATTGAACCGGATTTCCGCTTTTATCCACTACCTTATTGCCTTTAACACTAAGCTGACCGTATTTCTCTACTGCAGTTTGGGCCAGGTTTCCCGATAAAAGGAAAAACGCGAATACGGTTGAAATTATAAGAGAATGGATTAATTTTCTTTTAGGAGAAATAGATTTTGGTGTGGACTTCATAAACATAGTTGTTAGCTGTTAGTATTTTTTGCAATTAAAGTAATTTTTCTAAGTTCGCTGGATTATTCACCAAGAAAGTAAAAAACTTCATTCGGTCATTCTTTTTAAAGTTCTTTTATTTGCTTCCAGGTTATAAGAATAATATTGTTCTCTTTTAATGTTTGTTTAAACTCATTGCTGGTTACATAATCGAAATCGTTCTGGCGCCATTTGGATCCAAAGTCTATGACACCTGCTGCTATAGCTTGCATTTCGTCGTTATCAGCCGACAAGTGAACTATTATTTCGTTTAGTCCCGGTTTCATGGCTTCAATTGCCTTTTTATAGGGCTCCCCCCAATTTTTTGATACAATAGCCGGGTTTAGCATAAACAGATTATCTACCATTACAACATCCGGTCCCATAAGCTTTGATAAATCGGGAGGAAGCATGGAGGAATAGGCGGCTGGAAACAGAAAAGGTACTTTATATTCTTTTGCCAGTTTCACATATTCTATAATTAATTCGGGGTTGACCAGCAAACTTCCCATGTGATTATCGAAATGGGTAGGATTTATTCCTAACGCAATTGCTTTCTCAATTTGAGCGCGGAGTTCTTTTCCAACCTCTTCGGGTTTTGCTGTTTTGCCCATTTCTTCGTTGGATGGATACATATACCCATTTTTGCTCAATAGCCCTGGTATCTCATTCGATGAGGCAACCCCTCCCCATTTATAGTTTTTCCATTCGGAAGTGAGGGTAAGATGGATGCCCAAATCCAGTCCGGGATTAGCTTTTGCATACTCTGCAACCTCAGTGAACCAAGGACACGGAACCATAATACTGCCGGAGGTAATACCCTTATTTTCGAATGCTTTAAAAGTGGCTATATTGGTGGAATGCGAAAGCCCCAAATCGTCGGCATGAATAATTAAAAGTTTAGCATCCTTCGCATAACCCAGTTTTTCTGCCAGGTTTTTAGTGCTTTGGGAAAACCCGGATAGCATGGATATAGCAATGACCAATACAAAAGTTGAGAAGTTAGTATGTTTCATAATTCCTTGAATTTTAAGGTTGAATAAAGATAAAAAGAAAGTGATAGATACTATAAGAAAGGCTTTTCTTTTTGAAAGCTGCGAGCTTTTTTTCAAACCTAAAAAAACTTGTACACTTTTTGTATCTTTTCGAACCCTTCCCGGTTATACTTTTAAAACAAACCTAATGAAACTATTTTTACTCGCAGTTTTGTTCCTGAACATAATGATTGCCGGGGTTGCACAAACCATTCCTCAAACGGTTGTTTTTAAAGTAAGAAAAAACAACACCAAAGACGTGACTGTTGCCTCAAAAGTCAAATATGATAGTCGTAAAGTTGAGGTTGCATTTCTTGTGGTAGAAGAGCCCGCTATATTCAAAGGAGGGGATATAAATACATTTAATGTTTGGGTATCCCAGAATATTAAATACCCTCAATTAGCAGTTGAAAATGGAATTGACGGGAAAGTCTATGTGCAATTTGTGGTTAATCAGAATGGAAATGTAGAAGATGTAAAAGTTCTAAGGAGTGCGGAGCAAAGCCTGGATCAGGAAGCGGTGCGGGTGATAAAATCTTCCCCAAAGTGGACTCCTCCTAAGCAAGGAGGCAGACCAGTCAAACAGTTATTTACTTTACCTGTTGTATTTAAACTTCAAGAATGATATGATTTCCATAGCCAATAAATCCAATTCAAGAATAGGGGACGAAATTAGCCAAATAGAGCTGGCAAAAAAAAATCCTCACCATTTCGAAATTCTTTACAATCGATATTTCGAATCCATCTTTAGGTTCATATACCAACGGATGGACTCGAAAGAAACTACCGCCGATATTACTTCGCAGGTATTTTTAAAGGCTCTGGTGAATATCGGGAAATATACGTCGCAAGGATTTCCCTTCTCCGCTTGGCTGTATCGCATTGCGTTAAACGAAATAAGCAATTACTACAATCAACCCAATCATAACCGGGTTATAAACATCGAATCCATAAAGCTTCACGATCTTGTTGATGAATTAAATACAGAAGAAACGGAAGAAAAATTAAATGCCCTTTATCAATCGGTAAAAAACTTAGAGCCTGATGACCTTTATCTTATAGAGATGCGCTTCTTCGAAAGCCGATCGTTCAAAGATATTGGCGAAATAATGAGCATTACCGAGAATAATGCTAAAGTAAAGGTTTACCGGATTCTTGATAAAATGAAACAGGAAGTAAGCAAACACATTTCTTAAAAGAACAACGATGAAAACAATACATATCGACCGCGAAAATATTTCATCCGAAGAAATTCAAAGGTTTAAAGACTTTAAAGCACTACTGGGGAATGTTTCCCAGCCAACATTTCCTAAAAAAACCTTTTATCGAACTATATGGTTTAATACCATAACAACGGTCACGGTTATTTCAATCGCCCTGATATTCTACTTTACAACTTTCTTCCCAAAATCTGCGATTAAGGAAACTGAAAAACCTAAAAACAGTGCTTTTATAAATCCTCCGGTAAAAGCCTGGGATTTGCGATTTACACAAATCCCAATTCGTAAGCTTAATGATACAACCATCACTTTAATATCCGGTTCATCCGTTAAACTTCCGGCAAACAGTCTGATTGATGAACGCGGAAATATAATTAACGAAAACATCATCCTTAAAGTGCGGGAAATACCTTCCCCCGCTGAAATGTTTCTTACAGGAATTCCAATGGCTTACGACAGCGCCGGAGTTAAAAATATATTTGAATCGGCTGGTATGATTGAGATTTATGCCTTTAATAATAATAAACCGCTAAAAATCAATCCGCAAAAGCCAATTGAGATAACCCTGATTTCAAAAGATGCGAATCCCGCTTTTAATCTTTACTTCCTCGACACCACTTTGAGAAACTGGGTGTATAAAGGCAAAGACAAGCTTAATATTGAACAAGCTTTATCAGAAAAACCAAAATCACACATTTCAAATATACTTGTAGATTCTATTTCGGAGATTGAACTGGTGCAAGTTATCCTTCAAAAACCAGAGCCTCCCAGAGCTGCAAACCCCAATAAATGGCATTTTACGCTTGATCTGATTAAAGGCGAATTCCCCGAGCTAGATATATTCTCGAAAACAACTTTTGAGATTGACGATACCTTTAAGCCTTTAAATAAAAAACATACACAAGCCATTTGGGAAGATGCTACTATAAAAAAAGGGAACGTCCCCATGACATATTTTGTGACCTTCAAAACAACAAAGGATTCGTGTACCTACCTTGCTCGGCCTGTTTATTCCCTCAAGGAATATTATGTTGCAAAAGCTGCATACGATTCGAGCCTTGTTCAATACCAGAATTTACTGAATAAGCAGAAAACAGTTCAGGCGAAACTAAATAAACAGTCCATTAAAAAGGATACTACCATTTATGTCGAGAATTCCCAGCCTGCAATTGTAACTAACTATAAAATTATGCGAAGTTTCGAGATCCTGCAATTTGGAATTTGGAATTGCGATAAGCCAAGATTTGTCAAAAATGAACGGAAAATTGACCCGACATATTCCATAAAGGATACCCTATACCGACAAACAGTTTATTTGGCAGATGATAAGACCAATTCCATAGCAATTATTTATTCAAATGCTACATTAAGTTTCGACCGAAAAGCTAACAACACCCTATGGATGGTCACTTACGATAACAAAATTGCAGTTTTTTCGAGTAGCGATTTTCAATCAATACCTGAAAATGTATACAGGTACACACTAAACATGCGGTTAATTAAAAAGCCCATCGAAACTTCAGAAGATTTTATAAAGCTTTACCAAAAGGGGTTTAAGGAGTAGTTTTATCAAAATTGATTTTAAAAGTCAGCATTATTTCTTCCCCATTTTACTTCTCACAAATTCCAAATGCTGTTTAAAAGTTACAAGATTAGGGTCGATGTTTTTCGTTCCCAACTCAACAGCTTTTAGGCAGTTTATTTCTGCCTGCACCAAATCGTTTACCGATTCGCAGGCATCAGCCATACTATCATAAAAATTAGCCGATTCGGGAAATTTCTCCATTCCGTATTGAAACATTGCTTTTGCTTCGTTGGTTTTACTTTCTCCAAGCTCCGAATTCTTTAGATATGTTTTCATAATGTTTTTCAATTTTCCTCACGACAGCATTTGATGCATTTTCTGGATAAATCCAGGGAGAAAAAAGATATTCCAATCCATCGTAAATAGAACGGTGTGCAATTGATCCATGGTTTTCGTTTGGCATGGGCATATATTTCCAACGAAACTTATCCGGTGCACTTTTCTCCAGGATGCTGTCAAATTCCTGAATGGGTAACAACATCCGGTCCCCCTCATTGCCCATGGCCATGTAAAGAAATTTCGGGAGTGTTTTATTGTTCTTTACAAAATCGTTCAGGTTTTGAAGTTCCTTTTTATTGTCCCACCACAAACTCGGACTTAAGGCTAAATAGGCTGAAAAAATATCCGGTTTGGTAAGCAAAGCATGCACCGCGAACAATCCCCCAAAAGAATGTCCGATCAGGATATTGTATGAATTGGTTCGGTATTGTTTATTAATAAAAGGGATAAGTTCCTGCTTCAGGAACTGTAAAAACTGATCGGCTCCTCCATAAATAGGCGAGGTATAAGTAAAATCGGTGTATGCTACAGGGGTAAGGTTATAAGAGCGACTCGTATTGGGGATTCCGACTACAATGCAGGGAGGGATTAGTTTTTGAGCCGATAAGAAAGATATTATTCCTGTAACATGCTGAAAATGGGCATCGCCATCTAATAAATATATTACAGGATAGGCGACTCCGGATAGTGAGTAACCCGCGGGCAGTGCAATCTGGATTTTTCGGGACTCCTTTAATACCGATGATTGAATTTGAACAACCTTCCCAATAGTGATGTCCTTTTCCTGACAAATTGCTTCAGAGCAACTAAATATAATGATGAGCAAAAAGGAAGTGCAGTAAATAATAAAACGCATAGCGATTTCGAATTATATTCTGTAGATCCAAATGTTACTATTTCCCCTATTTATGATCCAATGTCGTTTAGTTAAGAAGTAGGCTTCGACTCCAGCCTGACAAACGGGTATTATTGTCACACTGAGCGGAGTCGAAGTGTGGATTAATTACTCAATTCCTAAACTAAACGACTTTGATTTATGATCTTAAAAAATAGCTTAGATGAAAATTTTACGATTTAACAATGCGCATTACACGGCTTACGGCATCGTCTATCTGGGCATTACTCTCCAATCCAAGGGTCATGCAATGTACATTTCCGCTTTTTAGAACATATTGAAGTGATTTTTCGCGCTCTGCATCTTTGGTAAGTTCGCCACACCCAAATATCTTCATGCCAATTACTCCTTTGCCATTCTTTCTTGTAGTTTCAAGAACCTGCATTACTTTTTCGGGTGTGCCATCCATTTTAGCGCCTTGATGATTTATCCGGGCAAGTAAAACATCTGCCCAAGGATTGGTTGATGCTTCAACCATTGCCTCGAAACTATGGCACGATAAACCGACCGTTTTAATAATCCCTTGCTGCTTGGCTTTCGAAAGACCTTCCATATAACGTTTGTATTCGGTTGGCCATTCTTTATTCACCATACAATGCAGTAAAAAAATATCGATATAATCGGTTCCGAGTTCTTTCCGAAAACGGTCCAGGCTTTTCTCAAAGGGTTCTGTCTCATACCAACCTTGGTGACTATACGTCATTACCTTGGTTAGTATAGTAACCTTCTCGCGGGGAATTACTTTTAACGCCTCTTTGACATAAGGATGTGAGCCATACATATCGGCCGTATCGAAAAAACGAATTCCTTTGTCGAAGGCATATTGCGATAGTTCTACAAATTTCTTCGTCCCCAACCGGGTTTGATTCGATTCGTGTTTCCAGCCATACGAACCGGTACCCAAGGCAACCCTCGATACTTTTAATCCAGTATTCCCGAGTTTAACCGAATCGATGGTTTCGGCACCTGAGGCAAATCCAAAACCCGAAAAACCGGCTGACAATGCTGTAATACCAGCAATACCAGTTACCCCGGTTTGAATAAACTTTCGACGATTAATTTTTTCCATACGGATGTGTTTTTAAGGAACCTTTGCACAAATTGTTTTATATGTAACAAATAAAGGAACAAATAGTGCAAAAAAAAGAGGATGTTTATCCTCTTTTATTATCTCGTTTTTCCTTTTTAGCAGCCCGTTTTTCCTTTAAGGTTTTTGTAGGCTCTTTCTTATCTTTCTCTTTTGTAGGTGATTTGTCTTTTGCCATAACTCTAGGGTATTAAGGTTTATCAAATTTAACGTTTGAAATTTAAAAATTAATATAAAAAGTATATTT
>JAIFLU010000154.1 GCA_020048915.1 Bacteroidota bacterium
TGTGTCCGGTAAAAAACAGATCGCCGCTATGCGGCTTAGAGCCATTTGTTGTATTCGTTTGTCTACAAACAGTTCGCAGCTACGCTGTTTTTTTAGTCGCGTAGCGACGTCCTGTTTGTAGTAAAAATATATACTCGTCAAAAATACCCCCCCCGCGGGGCGAACTGTTATATTACAAGTTTTGTAAGAATTAACAACTTTTTACCGAACAACAATGAAATAAAATAGAGATTGTATTATTTTCGTTTCCTACTAAGGATTTCGCCGCTAAAGCGTCTTATATCATCGGCATTGAATAACCAATAGTCGTTTAATAAAAAAATCAATTCCAGGTATTCTGCCCCAGCTGAGGCATCTTATAATTATGATCTTTCAACCAATTAGCATGTTCCGGATGGTTTTTATTTATAAAGTATTTGGGATCGTGACTATCGCGAATTGACTTCACCCCTGTTCGCTTATATGTTGAAATATATTTTACCTTAAATTCTTCATGTTTCAAATAAGGTTTTGGTTCATTTAGAACTACTTTTCTACCGCTATAAATATCATAGTTTATAAAAATTAATGGCAATATTGAATTCTTGACCCATCGGCTCTTTTCAAGATAAATAAACTTTTGCTTTGATACAGAATAATACGTTTCCAGATCCGGAAGGTAATAATATTCAACATATTCGTAACCTACTGAACCCCATCCGGGTTGGTCGGCAATGTTTACTTTTTGTTTTGTTTGAGCTGAAATCGATCCACACAAAAAAACGCTTAATAATAATGCTTGAAAAAGTTTTAATTTTTTCATTTGTCTAGTTTTGATTATTTATCACTGTTGTCCGGTAAAAAACAGGTCGCCGCTATGCGGCTTAGAGCCATTTGTTGTATTCATTTGTCTACAAACAGTTCGCAGCTACGCTTGTTGTATTCATTTGTCTACAAACAGTTCGCAGCTACGCTGCTTTTTTTAGTTGCGTAGCGACGACCTGTTTGTAGCACAAAATATACTCGTCAAAAATAAGCCCCAGCGGGGCGACCTGTTTGTAATCCGTTATATTACAAGTTTTGTAAGAATTAACAACTTTTTACCGGACAACAATGATTATTTATTTATAATCACATGGAATCCCGAAAGCTATCGAACCCTTTTGTAAAACTCTTACATATTGAGCTTCTAAATATGTAGTAATTATTTTCCGGTAAAGATAGGAGGTGAGATTTTGTAAGTGTTACACAACAAAGGAAAAGAGTTGTATCATTCACACTTTCTCAAGAGGATTGCGGCTTCGTTGTTTAAGTTGTTTGTATTGTGAAGGAGTTAATCCGGTCATCTTTTTAAACTGGTTCGAAAGATGCGCTACACTGCTGTAATGAAGCTTATCGGCAATTTGGGTAATATTAAGTTCGTCATAAATCATTAATTCTTTTACCCGCTCAATTTTATGGGTAAGATAAAAGTGTTCTATTGTTGTACTCTGATTTTCTGAAAAAAGGTTTGCCAAATAGGTGTAATCGTAATTTAGCTTTTCACTTAGGTAATCCGAGAAATTTATTTTCAGCAGTTCTTCGGAATAATGCACTAATTCAATAATAATAATTTTTATTTTCTCAACCAGCATGCTTTTCTTGTCGTCTAATAGCTCAAGCCCTGTTTTTCTCAAACCTGTATTCAGCAATATTAGTTTTTCATCCGATATATTCTCCAAAATTTCAACTTCGCCTAATTCTAAATTAATAAAATGTAATCCAAGTTTTTTAAGCTCCGATTTCACAATCAGTTTACAACGATTACTCACCCTGTTTTTAATAAAAAGCTTCATGACGATTGAATTAGGAAACGCTTTTAAATTTCGAATAATAACAGTTCATTTAAATCTTTTTCCCTTTTTTAAACTCTGAAATATCCAAAACCGATAAAAGGCATTTCCCCTCATCGCCAGTAACTATTCCTTCCATATAAACCTGACATAACGGATTATTATCATAACCAAGCATAACTTCACACCTTTCCTTTGCATTCCCGGAAAAAATTTTGTTAATAAAAACAAGAAACTCAGGAAGAGAATCTTGAGAAACAAAAAGTTTAAAGTTACTGTTTATCAATGCAAATCGCCTGTCTCCAAGCATGTCGGCCCCAGTGAAATTAAGTTCACAAATAGTACCCAAAGAATCCAGGGTAAAATAACCCATTGGCGCAAAATCGTAAAGCATTGTATATTTTTTAAGGGCTGTTTCTGCCGTTTGGTAGGCCAGGCGCAACTCTTCGTTCTGCATTTCCAATTCAATCTGATGTACTTGCAGTTCGTGAAGTAGCCTTTTTATATCCGACTCAACTGTTGGAACTTCCTTCTTAACCAGTTTGGCTTTTAGTTTTTCTTCAGCCTTCTTTCTTAATTTTTCAGAATCCGTAAAACTCATTTCATCTTTATTCATGGCTGTCTCTTTAGTAAAATCAATATTTCAATAAGCTAAAAATTACTTTTATCTTATTTGCCTTAATTATCAACATTTTAAAAACTCATTTTTATCCTCCTGTGAAAGTCAAGTGCTCTTAAAACTTTCTCAATTCAAATATTTTCAGATTCATTGCCGAAAACTTGCTCCAAAGCTTCTAATCCGCATGCTGATTTGCTAATACAAACTATAGGAGTAGTACCTTTATTTACAACTGAAGCCTTTACTTTTGACGTTACTGTCGATTTCAGTTTCTTAGGATTCATGAACAAGGTTATTATTGAAATTTAAATGGGGGTACTCCATTTAATTCTTTTGCATCTCTATACAAAATAACTGAATAAAAATCAATTTCTTACCATAAAACAAGACAATCTTATCACCGAATAATAACAATAAAATTGGTACACTATTTAAAGTCCTTCCAGGTAAAAATGATAGGTAAACTTTTTTGTAAAATAGAAAATGCATTAATAGCATATACTTGAAAATATACCCCATAATAAATACAAACTACAGAATCTAAAAAAACCCATATACCAAATGCAACAATAATTGCATTGCGGGCCCATCGTTCTTTTCTTTGAAACGGGAACCATGCTATAAAAGCCAATAGAATGTAACAGCATGCAATTGTTGCTCCCAAAGGCCCCCATATAAAAGCCCTGAAGGGTTCTAATTCTATGGGCAGGGTTTCTCCCAACCCAAAAATATGGGCAAGAGCTTTGTTATAAGGCAGAAAAAAAACATTGTTACCATATAACGCGAATACAACCCCGAATAAAGCAAACAATAAACTGCTGTAAAATAACCATCGTTGCCAGAAGATAAATGATTTCATGGTGAGCGATTTTAAGTTTGGAGACGGAAGACAGAAGTCGGAAGACCGAAGACGAGAGTTGGAAGTCCGAAGACGGGAGTTGGAAGAAGGTGAAACAAACAATCTTCTTTCTTCGGAGTTCAGCTTGGCTTTTCCACCTCAAATAAGAAACTGGTGCAAATAATCGTTTAAACGAATTGAATCTAGCGAAGCCGAGCGTAAAGCAATGTGCATATCGGGGCGAATAAGATAATAACCTGAATGCTTGATGCCCAATAATTTATAAAATTTTTTATTTTCAGGTGATCGCTTAATTACCTTAGTGGTAAGATTAAATTTTTCGGCAATTTTTTCAATATCAACTGGTAAAGTATCGGAGAGGATAAAAAGATTAAAACTAATAGCACCTAAAATTTTAAAATCATTTGTTTTTATGCCTTTATAAAGAAATTCAACGTAGGGCAAACGGTCGCCAGGTTTGGGAGCTTTATGGGGAAAATTCCCTTCTGACTGCCTGGTTGATAATATGCTGCTTCTGTAATGAATCCCAATTTGCGAAATTGAGATAAAAAAACGCTGACGAACTACATTAAGCTTATTTAACAGCGGGAATATAATCTTCAATAATACCTTGATTCCATAGGGCCGAATAAATTTCGCTGCTGAATTATTATTGGTCAAAAGCTTAAAAAGTGTATCTGCATAGCGTGCAAAACCTTTAGAAATACCTAATCGTTCAAGTGAATATGTATCCAGAAGTGAAGGTTTTGCTTTGTTTTTGATTACATATGCAAGCTTCCATGCAAGATTAAACGCATCCTGCAAACCAGTGTTCATTCCCTGCGAGCCAATGGGTGTATTAACATGTGCTGCATCGCCTGCCAAAAAGCAATTCTGAACACGCATAACCTTCGCATATTTTTGATGAACATGCGTTATTGAGAACCATTCAACGTCTTTAAATTTAATATCAAGCTGCGTCGATAAATGAAAAGCAGTTTCAATTTGATCAAACGTTATATTTCCGAATTTTTCCAAACTTTTCGGCAATGGACTGTCAATCCTCCAGCGTGAATCGGGTAATGAAAAGAATCCTGCAACCGTAGAATTTGAGAAAACGAAGTTAATTTCTCCAGGTATAAAATTGGTTTTTGCCGTACAATCGAGAATAAATATTGGTTTAGGGTAAGAAATCCCTTCAAAGGGAATATGCAGGAAATTTCTAACTGAACTAGCGGCTCCATCGGCAGCTATTAAATATTTTGAGGTGATTGTTTGTGTTGTTCCATCCGGCAAAATTACAACTGAGGATATTGTATCTTTTTCCTGGATAAAACTTTGAAAATGAATACCTCTTTCAACAAAATTATGACTCTCGCCGATAAATTTCAATAACAACTTTTCTGTTTTCGATTGCTCCAGCATGAGCAAAAATGGGAATTGGGAAAGGTTTTTGCCAATATTTTTTATGGCGGTACTTTTAATGGTTTCTCCATCAAAAACAATGTTTATAGCATCTGCAACAATTCCTTGTTTTACAGCATCTTGAGCAATACCCATTTTTTCAACTATTTCAAGACTTCGCGCCTGAAGAATCAAAGCCCCTGAACTTTTTGATAATGACTCGTTTTTATCGATTATACGAAACGAAACCTTATGCATTGCCAGTTGACACGCCATCATTAAACCTGTAGGTCCTGCTCCAACAATAAGGACATCCGTTGTTTTATTGTCCCATTCATACATAATCTCTCGTTTTTACGACAACTAAATATCGAAAGAACCATACTTTTTTAATCGAAAAACTCTCAAAGTTTGCTTTTTTAAGCAGTCCGACCAGTTCTTCGTATTTAAAGCTGCGAAGAACTGAAATGGGTCCATCGTTTTTTGCGAGCACTGAGCCGTTAAATAGCCTTGTAAAAAACCATGCGCTGTAGTAAGAAAGCCAATGCCGTTGCAAATCGTTAATAATAAACCCTTTCTTTACATAGTGCTTGAAATAAGTAAATAACCTTACCAGTTCATCATTGTTTAAATGATGGCAGAACAAGGAACAATGCACTATATCAATATACTTATTTTTCGAAAGGTACTCATGGTAATCGGATGTAACTCCTTTTATTTCCGGATATTCCGCACAATTGATCTTCAGAAAATCAATTGCATCCAAATTCATATCAACGCCAGTTAATGCAACCCTATAATTATTTAACCGGGACCAATCGGCAATAACCTTTAAGGCATCGCCACTTCCGCAACCTAAATCCACTATTTGGTATGTTTTATCGCTATTGGTTATTAATTGCTTCATACCCCTTAAGGTTATGGCGTGCCCTCCGGTACTCCGGTTTAGTATATCGAGTTCACGCAGGTTTTTGTGCAGTAAACCAGAGGGGATATCGGTCTCGTCGAGTAATTCCTTTAAATTACTTCGAAATGTAAATTTATTCGGCATATGTAAATAATGCTGTTTCTATACTTAAGCCAGGACCAAAGCCAATACTGAATATGGTTTCGTGCGGTTTGTGCTCTGCTTGCATAATTTCGTTCAAAACAAACAATATCGTTGGAGAAGACATGTTTCCATAGTTGGCCAATACCTTATAGGAATATTGCATTTCAGACTCCGTTAGGGATAATTGTTTTTTCAGGGTATCCAATATTTTTTTTCCACCTGGATGTATGGCCCATTTACCAACTTGTGAGGGTGTTATATTGAATTTTTTTCCTGCCTTTAAAACAATTTCCTTTGCCTCCTCACCAATAAACTCAGGAACCCTGGAATCTAAAACCATTTCGAAATTTAAAGGAGTAATGTTCCAGGCCATTAAGTCCATCCCGCGATTAAGAAGCAAAGAATAGAATCCGTTAATTATGATTCCTGTTTGGTTTTTGGGTGTTGCAAAAGAATCGGGTACTACAATTACTGCAGCAGCGCCGTCACCAAAAATGGTATTCGCCAATAAGTTATCGCTATCATCCTTAGGTTGAAAATGCAGGGTACATAACTCCACACAAACAACAATTACTTTGGCATTTTGGTCGGTTTTGGCAACCATATCTGCAATTTTTAGCGCCGGAAATGCGGCATTGCATCCCATAAAATTTATTGCTGTATGAAAGATATCGTTGGGTAAATTCAATTGTTGCATAATTTCCGCATCCAACCCGGGAGCATACAACCCTGTGCAGGATACTGTAATTAGATGAGTAGGCACAAATTTAGCCACAGTTGTATTTAGCTTCTTTAATGATGCCAGAATTGCATCAATGGCTAGTTTAGATGCATGCTTTTTAAAAGCTCCTAATCTTTTTTCAACAGTGGGTATTGGTTGTTTTTCGTTGAAAAAATTATCTTCCGACTTTTTATTATCAAAATCCGGAATAACCGAATACCGGGTATCAATACCGCTATGATGGAATAATATATTCAATTTTCGGGTTGCAGTATCGCTGTTATAGGCGGAATGCATAAATTCGACAATGGTGCTTTGCTTTGTACCGTATTTCGGAACAGCCGTTCCTATAGAAATAATTTTACTCATTGCTAAAACCAGTTGTAATGATTATTAAAAACCAATAATAAAAAATATGAATTCATGCAGGTGGATGTCAAAAGATTCATTGCCATCGTATTTTCAAAATCTGCATGTTTAACATCTTTGCGAACTTTATTAAACCAAACCGACAATTTAGCTATAACAGGCAACATGATAAATAAAAACAACACCAATGCTATTTGCTGATGCTTTAAATTGAAATAATAAAATAAGAAGATTGTAGCTACAGAAAACAATGTGGCCGAAAAAACAAAAGTGCCAATGTACCCAAGTTTATAACTGATACTTATTACACCGTCTTTTTTATCGGCTTCGTGCTGATAAATTTGTGTGAGGGGATAAATACTGCCCATAAATAAGCTTGCGACACTCATACAAATGATATTACTGAAGGTAAATATTTCGGTTGAAAAGTTAGTGATTGCAGAAAATGCCATTAAGTATACAAATGCACCCTGAAAAATAAATACGGTTAAGAATCCAATAATCGGATACTTTTTTAGGCGTACATTTCTGTAGCTATATGCCCGCGACATTAGCACAAAAATCAAAACAAACAACGAAAAGTAGATAGAAATAATACAGGCACTTAATACGCCAATAATATCCATTAATAACGTGGCATAAAATAACTTCTTCGAAACCCTAGGAGGATATTTTAACCCACCAATGCTGGTTTCGTCCCGATCCTGATAACTATTATATCCATTGCTTGCGGGAAATATAAAAAGATGCAAAATTACAAAAGCAAGGATTGTAGTCGGCCAATAGATTACCTCTGCCTGACTTAATGCAAACAAAAAAACCGGCATTAAGAAAAACGAAAACGGTAACCGCAGGTGTTTCACTGTGCTCTTATCAAACAAGGAAAAGATGCTAATGCTTTTCATAATCAATCATTAATTTATTTTAAAAATGCTATATCAATGTATTCTAGTAAGGAGGCTTCGACTCCGCTCAGCCTGACGAACTGGTATTATTGTCACACTGAGTCGAAGGGTGCATTAATTTTTCAATTCCTAAATAAAAGACATTAAATGCTATATCCACTTCCTAAAAAAACTCTGTCTAGAGACAATTTCTAATATACCAGTTAACGATTAACAGGCTCGTGTACCATTTCGTTGGTCATGGAAGGAAGATTGGAAAATTTCCATGTTCCTGATGCCGTTATGCCAATCTGACAAACCTTTAAGAAATTCCTCCAAACAGAATTTTGCTGTTAAAACCAACTAAAATAGAGTAGACAGAAATGCCGGTCTTTTGTTTAGTTGGTTTCTATTTTCTATCAGTTTTTTCTGCTGGAACTTTTAATCCAGCCTCCTTTGCTTCGCTTATTCCGATTGCAATCGCTTGTTTTCTACTGGTAACTTTTCCGTTTTTCCCATCCTTGCCCGATTTTAATGTACCATCCTTAAATTCATGCATTACTTCCCCAATTTTTTCTTGCGCTTTTTTTGAATATTTTGCCATGTAATTATTCTTATGTTATAAATACTTCGATATGTATATTTTACTTCTTTTTTCACTCAAACTGATGTGAAATTTATTTAAGGGGTCGGTATACTTTTACTTTCTTTTGCAATTCGCACAATTTTTTTGGCTATGGCCTCCGGAGAAAGAATAAAATCTATAAACCCGCTTGCAATGGCACTTAATGGCATATCAGGTTGAATAGCTGTGTCCGGCTTCTGTGCAAATGTAATGCCACCTACTTCTTTTATGCTTTTCAACGCTTCGGATCCGTCTCCATCATAACCGGAGACAATAACAGCGATAAGTTTACCGTCCCAATGTTGTGATAAGGAACTCAGAAAAACTGTTATTACATCAGGCCACCCCCTGGGTTTTGATATTGGTTTTAGACGGAACTCTTCATTTAGCAAATGTAAATCCTTATTTTCAGGGATTATAAATACATAATTGGGCTTTATGTCTAGTCTTTCTGTAATCAGTTCAACCGGCATCTTTGAAAAACGTGGCAATACCTCATGAAGCATGGTAGCCATTGTTCTTACATGATTAACGATGACAATTGCTACACCCATATCTGCCGGTAAATTTAGCAACAAACGGGTGTAGGCATCAAGTCCTCCGGCAGAACCACCCACACAAACAATAGGAAAGTCTTTTACTGCGATCTTAGATAGTTTTACATCACTCTTATTGGAAGCACCTGTTTTTTTCATCCGAATATTTTAATTGTCATTACATATGCCAATATTAAAGACTACCTGAAAAATTATTATTTACAAATCACACTTTAGCAAACTTAATAAGCTCTTCATTAAACTTTGGTGTTTCCTCTAAAAACAAGCTATGTCCGCTGTTTTCAAAAGCAACAATGCGTGAATTGGCAATTTCGGCATGCATTTGCTCAGCCAGGTCGAAAGAACATATCTTGTCTTTTTTCCCGTGCATTATTAATGTGGAAATGGTAATTTTTGCCATATCGTTTCTCAGGTCGGTATCGCGTAACGCTATTAAGCATTGTGCTGTGGCATGCGACGAAGCGCTGAGCCCAATTCCATTTAACCATTGTACAATCCCTTCGTTCAATGAAGTTTCGGTAGCAGAGAATATCTTTGCGAAATTTGCCAGGAGCTTTGGCCGATCCAGATAATTAAGTTCAATCAATTCATCAACAGCACTCTTTGGAAGATTGTAGGGAAAATCTTTACGCTGGGTCCATATGGGTGCGGCGGCTCCGCACAAAACTATTTTGGAAACATGGGCTCCATTATCGGCAGCGGCATAGTGAATGGCGATAGCCCCGCCCATTGAGAAGCCAACTAAAACAGCATCTTTAATATCCAGATTGCAAATAATATTTTTGATGTCCAAAGCATGTACATCGTAATTATATGCTCCGTATGGTTTATCGGATTTACCAAAACCCCGCAGCGTTATTCCAATTACTCTAAAGCCACTGTTTATAAGATCATTATATTGGTATTCGTACATTTCGTCGCTTAACGGCCAACCGGGAAGCAAAACTATGGGTCTGCCTTCGCCGGCATCGGTAATATGAAGTCGAACATTGGGTTCTACTTCTATATATTCAGCCCTAACTAATCCTGTCACTTTTTCAACAAGTAATTTTTCCATGGTTTTAGTATTATTTAACGTGAATTCGGTATAAGAACAGTTTAATATTGTTAATTTTCATCTGATTATAACCCCAACCCCTTGAAAAGGGGCTATAACTGCTTCTTCGAAGTAACAGTTAGCCCTCCCCCCGATAGCTATCGCGGGTAAGGAGGGTTGGGGAGGTAAAATGCACAATTGAAAAAACGCTGCTGATAATTAATCAAATAGCTTATATGTTACATTGAACTGACGTTATTTATGTTTTCCTTCAGTTTCCAAATTCTTAGCAATTGTTTTTTCTACAATTTTTGGATACTCTTTTGAAATTCGGACAATCTCCTACTCTGTTTTTCTTCGGCATTAATCACAGCATTGCTTGCCGGTTCGTGCGATGCAATAAGCTCATTCAGCTTTAATTGTAAAGAAGCCAAAATAACGGTTAAATGATTTTTGAATAATGAATAAACTCAAAAATGCGATACCAAGAATGATATCTCCAATGATAGTATGAATATCCTGCCTGTAAAATTCCTTTTGGCTTAACCAGAATAAAACAAGGCAAAACGCTATAATAAAAGAGATTGAATTGCCAAGTAAAACAATTGCAATGGAAACTACTCTTTCAAATCCTCTTTCCAATTACTTTTATAACTGCTTCAAATCAGAGTTTTTATTGCAATATTAAAGGAGACAATTAAATTAATTTAACCTGGTGACTGTTTCCAATTCATTCTTTTTTCTAAGAATAGTTTGAGTTTCTTTCATGTCTTCCTCCAACGTAGTATCGATACCAACACTCTCAGAATTTTTTAAGCTAGAAGGAAAAGAGGTTAATTGATATTTCATTATGTCCGCCATCAGGTTACGATCTTCAAATTCATTCTTAAACAGCGAATTGGGCAATAACCTCAGCGTGTGTTTGCTTATCCAATCCGTTATTCGTTTCGAAAGTTTTTTAGTTCTCATTTGATTAATATTTAATAACCACTTTAGAATTCTTCTTTGATTATTGTTACTTTTTTTATATTCAGGTTTGTCAATTGCATCTCAACCGATTCCATCATGGGAGGTGGCCCGCATAAATAAATATTTTTAACAGAGCTGTTTATAAATGGCTCTAGAAATTCTTCCGTAATTTGTCCAAAGGCATATTCATCAGTTTTTTCTTCCGATAATATGTTGATAAAATTTCCTCCCAGTAATTTTTCAAACTCTTTCGCAAATAATATATCATCCTTCGTTTTGTTGGCAAGGATGAGTTTATTGTTCCCTATTTTATTTAGTAACTGGAGATATTTAATTATACTTATAAATGGCGTTACACCGGCTCCTCCTGCAATAAATACTCCTTCGCCTTTATATGCAATTGCACCGAAAACATCGTGAAGAATCAGCTCATCGTCTTTTCCCAACCGTAAAAGCTCGTTGGTAACCCCATTATGCGATGGATATGTTTTTATGATAAAATTGAGATATTCATTATGAGGAAGGCTGGTAAAAGTAAATGGTCTTTTTTCCTTTTTCCATCCATATTTATTTATGGATACATTTGTTGCCTGACCAGGAATAAACTCATAAGCCGGAGGTTTTTCAGTAACAATTTTCAATACATCCTGCGTAATGTATTTAATTGATTTTATTTTCACAATATGTTGGTTTGACGCTCCTAAATTTTTCAGGTTCAATTCCCTCTTTTTATCCTGAATTAATAATTTTTCCATAGGTAGATTTTCAAATTTTGTTTATAAAAAAGGAATTCCTTTAAGACAGGCGCATTTACTTGTGAAGTTATTTCGACTGGTAAGACCCTGTTTGGTTTAATATTTTAAAATTCCAAGGAATTATTTATTGGTTAAATTTAGGTTCATATGCAATAAAATGTGTTACATAACTATTTTTAAAAGTTACATAATTCACACATTTCCAATAGCCTCATATTGTGGTTGCATATCCAATCCGAACCGAAAATTGTTTACCTGTGGAAATAAATAGAAGGTATCTTAAAAGTCAATTTAATCGGTCCGGTCAAAGCTACCTTGCCTGTTGTCAGGATAACCAAAATGAAAAAAGGGCGCAGTATAGTAACTGTGCCCTTTTTATTGACATTTTAAACCGCTCATTGCTTAATCTTTTGCATGAGAATAAAATGTTTGCCAAAAATAATCCTTAATAAGATGTTTTTAGCGCCACTCTCCGGTTTTTAGCTCGTCCTAAAGAAGTATTGTTGTCGGCAATTGGCTTGGTTTCACCAAAACCAACTGCTGTAAGGCGCGATTCCATAATTCCTCTACCCATTAAATATTCTTTTACCGATTCAGTACGTTTTTGCGACAAATTGAGGTTGAATGCATCATCGCCCTGATTATCAGCATGACCTTCGATTAACAAATTCGCGGCTTCGTATTTTTTAAGTATTTCCGTGAGTTCGTCCAATTGTGCTAAAGATGCAACTTTTAGTTTATCGCTGTTCGTTTCAAAGAAAATTTTGCTGGCGATGTTTGTAATTTTCTTAACATCGGCTACTGCCATTTCCGGACAACCTTTGTTTGCAATAGTTCCTTTTACATTCGGACATCTATCTTCTTTATCCGATACGCCATCACCATCCGTATCCGGGCAGCCTTTTAAGGCCAAAACACCAACCATATCTGGGCAACCATCCTCTTCGTTTACAATCCCGTCTTTGTCATTGTCCATTGCGCAACCCAATGCATCAACTTTGTATCCTGCTTTTGTATTTAAACACTTATCGTCTAAATCGGCTACACCATCATTGTCAGTATCAGGGCAACCTTTTAACGTGTTTAGACCGGCCAAATCAGGACAACGATCATTTTTATCCGCTATTCCATCACCATCCATATCCGGGCAACCTTTTAGTGCCAGTAATCCTTTTAAATCAGGGCATTCATCCTCTTTATCCGCAACACCATCATTATCTTTATCAGGGCAACCATTTAACGATTCGACACCTGCAAAATCAGGGCATGCATCTAAATAATCCGCAATACCATCATTATCCTTATCAAGGGGGCATCCATCTTTATTAACAGCTATATTTGCCGGAGTATTAGGGCATTTGTCCTGATAGTCAGATATACCATCCTTATCAGCATCTTTTTTATTACCAAAATTAAAAGTGAGTCCAATAGAATGAAGCAAATACATATCATTTTCGTTTCCTTCAACACCATCTCTGTTATCGGCATTAGTATAAAGAAAGGTCTCCTGTAAATTAAGCATAACAGAAGGTCCCAGTTTTAAATTTATGCCACCGCCGAATGAAGGGGCGATATAATCCACTTTCTTCTCTGTAATGTCCAGGTTCTTATCGAACAGGGCAACTCCACCCCCTACCAACAGATAAGGCCTAATAAACGATTGAGGTCCTAAAATATTGAATCTTAAATTCATGGTAGCCGTAGCAAGGTCCCTTCTGAATATTGCCGGCTTGCGGTGAAAGCCAACCGTTCCTTTGGTAACAAAAAGGTTTACATCGAAATGGCTGGCAATATACCTTGAGACAGAGATACCACCAAAACCATAAAACGCCATATCGGTTTTGTAGAAATCACTTCCCAAGTCACCTTTATACTGTGTTAATCCACCATGTAAACCGATGTTCCATTTTTTATCGATCGTTTGTGCATCCACAACCAATGCCCATAAAAGGCATATACTAAACAATCCTAATTTCTTCATAATTTATTTTTAAGGGTTAATAGGGCAAAGGTCGCTGGCTTTGCATTCCGAAGTGTTACAGAATTTTTTAAAAGATTTATACAATTCACACACTGCTTATTACGAATCTATCCCGAAAAGTCAAAATTGAGTAATTCGCATCTGAATTATTCCTATCCCATCGGAGGAAGCATCTAAAAATCACTCATCATTCTTGACGCCCTTTTTAGAAATTAGGGATACATGGCTTTTCAGAATAGCCTGCTATATTAATTTTTATACCCAATAAGGTTGGTCTTGAACTGAAAGTAAGGTAGGCGGGTTTTATACTAATAATTACGACCTTACCCCAATAATTATATGGTAACCAGCTATTAAAAAACAGCGCAATAGTTTTGAAAGTTACTATTGCGCTGTTTTTAGTTAATTTAAATGCCAATGAATACAAATATGTGCTTTCGTTTAATAAAACTGTTGTATTGGTATTCTACTAAATTCTTTTTTTATCATTATTCACAAAAATCAAATCGCGGTTCAATGGCTTAGCTTTCGCGGTCGAAGAATCTTGCAACATTTTATGCAGATCCTTTTTCTTAATTGTTGAATCTTTAGCCTGAATTACATTTCCCTTGGGTGTATCTTTTTTTTCAACCAAAGTCATTCCACATTTTGAACAACTACCGGTTGTATCCTGAACTATCTCAGCGTGCATAGGGCATGTATACTTAGTTGTTGTTTTTACCGATTTGGTTTGGGGTGTTTGGCCATACACCTGGTTACCTGAAAAACCAATAAACATTAGTCCAGCAACGAGGATACCGGGGAGTAATAATCTTTTTTTCATAAATTTATTTTTTAGGTTTAATACGACAAAGGTCGCTGGCTTTGCAATGACTAGTATTACAGAATAATCTAAAAGATTTACAAAATTCACACACTCCAATTTTGTAACAGAAGGTTAATAAAAAGCTATTTGTACTACAGCCGGTTTAAGATGAAAGCCAGAAGGGTATCTCTCGATTTCTTAACCGGATTCTATGAATTGTCCTTCTTCGCTCTGGCACGAATAAATATTTTGAGGATCTCGTTGAGCAGTAGCGGCACCAAGCCTAGGGAAACAGCAATTATCCAACCGTTAAGGTCGAGCATTTGCAAATGAAATGCCCTTTGCATAAAAGGAATACTAATTACAGCTAATTGAAGCAGTATACCCAATAAAATAGATCCAACCAGGTATTTATTAGAGAAAACCCCTACCTGAAAAATTGATTTGGAACTATGCCGAACAGCCAAGGAGAAGAACAATTGACACAAAACCAACACCATAAAAGCCATTGTCCGGGCATATTCAATGGTTGTCGCAGGAGCCGTATTATCAAACGGTCTGAATCCATGCTCGTAATACCCATACCAGAATGCTGCAATTGTTAAAATACCTATTAAAACACCTCCCATGACAACATGCAGGCCAGCCCCGCCAGCAAAGAAACTTTCTTTGGAATCCCGTGGTTTTTCTTTCATCACATCCGGGCTGCCGGGGTCCATACCTAACGCAATTGCGGGAAAAGAATCGGTGATAAGGTTGATCCACAGAAGTTGGGTAGCAATTAGAGGGGCTTCCAAACCTATAAGCAAGGTTACAAACATAGCAATTACTTCTCCCAGATTACAGGTTAAGAGAAAGATAACCGACTTTTTAATATTACTGTAAATATTACGGCCTTGTTCGATAGCAGATACAATGGTTGCAAAATTATCGTCCATAAGAATCATATCCGAAGCTCCTTTGGCAACATCGGTGCCACTAATTCCCATGGCTACGCCAATATCGGCGGCATGTAGAGAAGGGGCATCGTTCACCCCGTCGCCTGTCATAGATACAATGTTCCCATGCGATTTCAGGGCATGAACAATTTTCACCTTATGCTCTGGCGAAACACGCGCAAATACGCGATAGTTGCTAATTTTATCGGCAAATTCCTTTTCCGAAAGCTCATCTATTTCCGCACCAGTAATGGCCTGATCGATAGTTTCGGCTATTCCCAGTTCAAAAGCAATGGCAAAAGCTGTGTTTTTATGGTCGCCAGTAATCATAACCGAAGTAATTCCAGCATTTTTGGCCAATTCAATCGAACCTTTAACCTCCTTACGGGGAGGATCTATCATTCCAACCAACCCGATAAGTATCAGGTCTTTTTCCATCCCGGAAGCCTCAACAGCAGTATTTACCGGTTTATAGGCCACACCCAGGGTTCGGAGCGCCAGGTTCGACATTTTTTCAGCAGCGGTGAGGTATACTTTTTTATGTTCATCGGTCATCGAAATTATCTTTCCCTTTTCTAAAACATTGGTTGAAATTTCTATCAGGTTGCCGATTGCGCCTTTTGTATAAACAGTATACTTTCCCTCTTCTTCGTTTAGTGTCGACATTAATTTGCGATTCGAATCGAACGAAAATTCCCCGGTACGTTTTGCCCCGGCATTTAATGCGTTTCGATCTATTCCCAGATCGTCCCCCAAAAGCAGCAAAGCAATTTCCGTTGGGTCGCCAGTTCCAGATCCGTTCTCATAGGTGGCATCTGAACATAGCACCACCGCTTTTGCAAGTAATTTTACATCGTCGGTGGCACTGTTTTTCCCTTTCCGTTCCACAGCATTTTCCCCCTCCAGGTTGAAATAAGTGGTAACGGTCATTTTATTTTGTGTTAATGTGCCTGTTTTATCGGAACAAATAATATTGACAGAACCGAGCGTTTCAACGGCTGGTAATTTTTTTATAATGGCATTTTTTTTCGACATACTTGTAACCCCAATCGACAACACTACAGCAACAATGGCGGCTAAACCCTCGGGGATGGCAGCTACAGCAAGGGAAACCGACAAAATAAACATCTCTGCAATATTACGGCCCTGAAGCAAGGCAATAACGAAAATAATAACACAAATTCCGATAGCAAACATTCCCAGTGTTTTCCCAAGCTTATCCAACCGGATTTCCAATGGGGTTTTCGCTTTTTTCTCTATATTAATGAGATTCGCAATTTTACCAACTTCGGTATTCATGCCGGTTTGTGTCACGACACCAACACCACGGCCGCTGGTTACAAGGGTCGACATAAAAGCACTATTCGCCCGGTCTCCTAAGGGTGTTTTAGGATCGTCGATACGGAGCATCGCATCTTTATGAGATGGAACAGATTCGCCAGTTAGCGCCGATTCCTCAATCTGAAGATTAGCTGACTCCATCAAACGAATGTCGGCAGAAATATACCGCCCCGCATCCAGAACTAGAATATCTCCGGGAACAATATCACTGGAATTGATCTCTTTCGTTTCACTATTTCTGCGGACCAACGCCTTTGGAAACGACATCTTTTGAAGGGCATCAATCGCTTTACCTGCTTTAATTTCCTGTATTACGCCAAGAACAGCATTGGTAATTATTACCAGAATAATGATTATGGCATCCACATACTCCCCCATAACAATGGTAATAACCACTGCCGCAAATAAAATATATATTAGCCATTCCTGAAGCTGGGCTACAAACAATTGCAAAATGTTCTTCCTCTTTTTCCCCAGCAGTTTATTAGCGCCATATTTTTCGAGCCTTACTTTTGCCTCATCATCTGATAGACCAGTTGTAGGATCTACAATAATCTCGCTTAAAACATCTTCTATCGATTTCGAAAATTCCATTTTGGGGTGCTGGATAATTGATATTTATAGTACATCTAATATATCAGAATTACAATTACATAAACATTCACCCGAGTC